>JAITKU010000091.1 GCA_031278255.1 Eubacteriales Family XIII. Incertae Sedis bacterium
GCAGGGAGATCGAGAGCGGCTTCTTCGAGCTTCAGATGGAGAACATCCAACTGAAAGGGGAGCTTGAACGCTATAAGCGCATGGTTGAATAACGCGGACAGGCGTCGTTTAAACGCCGCGAAACAGTAACACGGATGATATGAACGAGGCAAACAGGGAACATCGCATACTCGAATACGATAAGATACTGCGTCTGCTCGCGACGGCGGCCTCTTCCGACCTGACGCGGCGTGAGATTGCGGCGCTCGCGCCCTCCGCCTCGCCGCACATCGTCAAACGGCGGCTCGCCGAAACCACAGAGGCCGTTTCTGTGATCATGCGAAAGGGCGGTCTGCCCCTCGGTAATTTCCCGGATGTCAAAGACGGCGCGATCCACGCGGAAAAGGGCGGCTCGCTCAGTATGCGGCAGCTTCTCGAAATCGCGTTCTGCCTCGGAATCGCGCGAAAGGCGGCACGCTTTCTGCAAAACGATCTGCGGGACATCCCGATACTCGCGGATCTGGCGGAGGCGATCGCGCCGCACAGGGAACTGGAGGAACGGATCGAGACGGCCATCCTGTCGGAGACCGAGATGGCGGACGCCGCCGATCCCGCGCTCAGGCGCATACGCAGGGAGATCGCGCACCAAAACGAGGCCATCCGCGCGAAACTCAACCAAATTGTCACGCGGCCCGGAAGCAGGGAACTCCTGCAGGACGGCATCGTCACCATGCGGCAGGGCCGTTATGTGGTTCCCGTGAAACAGGAACACAGGGCCGGCTTCCCGGGCATCATCCACGACCGCTCCGCAACGGGCGCGACGCTGTTTATAGAACCGCAGGCCATCGTGAACATGAACAACGAACTGCGGGAACTCGCGATTCTGGAAGAACGCGAAATCGAACGCATTCTGGCGGCGCTTTCGGCGGAGACGGCCGCCGTCGCCCGAGATATCATCAACAATCAGGAACTGCTCATCAAACTCGATCTCATATTCGCCAAGGGCAGACTGTCGGCGGACATGAAATCGACGGAGGCACGCGTCAATACGGAGGGCGTCCTGCGTATCAAGAACGGCAGACATCCGCTGATACCGCGCGACGAGGTTGTGCCGATCAGTCTGCGCATGGGCGGGACCTGTCAAACGCTGATCATCACCGGCCCGAACACGGGGGGCAAGACGGTCACGCTCAAGACGGCGGGCCTTTTCCTCCTGATGACGGAGGCCGGACTGCACGTCCCGGCCGACGAGGGGACGGAAATGCCCCTGATGGAGCGCGTGTTCGCGGATATAGGCGATGAGCAGAGTATCGAGCAGAGCCTGTCCACCTTTTCTTCGCATATGAAGAACATCGTCGAAATCACGGGCCGCGGCGACGCAAGCACGCTCGCCCTGCTGGACGAACTCGGCGCCGGGACCGACCCCGCCGAGGGCGCGGCGCTCGCGATCGCCGTGCTGGAACGCCTCAAATCGCGCGGCGTCATGACGATCGCCACCACGCATTACTCGGAACTGAAGAAGTTCGCCGTTGCGACGGAGGGTGTGGAAAACGCCTCCATGGAGTTCGACCTCGAAACGCTGCAGCCGACCTACAGACTCAGGACGGGTGCGCCGGGGCGCTCCAACGCCTTTGAGATATCGAAAAAACTGGGGCTGCCCGCCGAAATCACGGAGCGGGCCGCGAGTCTCCTGTCGGGCGACGAACTCCGCTTTGAGGCGGTGATCCGCTCGATCGAGGCGGATCGCAAGGCGGCGGAACGCGAACTCGACGAGGCGACGGCGCTCAAGTGCAGGCTGACGGAGCGCGAACGCGAACTCGAACGGGAGCTGCAAAGACTTTCGGAGAAGAAAGAAAGGATATTGGCGTCGGCCGGGGATGAGGCGCGCGAAATCGTGCGCGAGACAAAGGCGCTGTTCGACGCCCTGCAGAAAGAACTGCGGGAACTGCCCCGCGTGGCGGACGAGAAAGAACGCAACCGCAGGCTGGAAGCGGGCAGGAAGCGTCTGCGCGAGATCGAAGGCAAACATCGCGCCCGCGCCCCCGCGCCGCCCGTAAATCCGCGGCCCGTCGATCCCGGAACGCTTCGCGCGGGCGATCGCGTCGAGGTGTTGCCCCTCGCGCAAAGCGGCGAGGTGATCTCCCCGCCGGACGAGCGGGGAGAGGTGCAGGTGCAGCTCGGGCGCATGAAGATCAGTATCGCGGCGGATCAATTGACGCGGGCGAGCGACGGCGGCGGGAAACGCCCCGCGGGCAAAGGCGCGCAGAAAGCGAATTACAGCGCGCTCTACAGCAGCAAGGTCAGTTCCGTATCGCCGAGCGTCAACGTACACTTCCGGGACCTCGACAGCGCGCTGGCCGAGGTGGACAAATACCTCGACGATGCCTTTATCGCGGGGCTGTCCGAGGTGAGCGTCATACACGGCCGCGGGGCCGGCATACTGCGGGACGGCATCCGCAGGATGCTCAAGACACATCCCCACGTGCGCGCCTTTCGCCGCGGCGATTATGATGAGGGAGGGGATGGGGTGACGATCTGTACGCTGAAAGTATAGGGGTGTACCGCCAAACCCCACGCCTTGAGTGGTTTTGATTGAAGAATGATGATCGACAACGTATAATAATTATGACCTATGGGTGCGGACGGAGGTGCGCGTGATAGATTTTAAAGAAGAGACAGCGAAGCTGCTGGCGGACCTTATCGCGGAACTGCGCGCGGACGAGATACGGGAGATGATCGAGATTCCGCAGGAGAGCAGATTGGGAGACTACGCCTTTCCCTGCTACAGGCTCGCCAAGGCGCGCCGGACGGCGCCGCAGTCGATCGCGTGCGAGATCGCGGGGCACATCGCCGCGGCGGCGATTTTTGAACGGGTCGAGGCGGTGGGCGCCTATGTGAACATGTTCCTGAAAAAATCCGCGCTCATCGGCGCCGTGCTGTCGGCGGCGGCTTCGGAAAAGGAGCGCTTCGGCGGCGGCGATCTCGGCGGCGGACGCCGGGTGATCGTGGAATACTCCTCGCCGAACATCGCCAAGCCCTTTCATATCGGGCATATCAGGAGTACGGTGATCGGGAACGCCATCAATAACATATACGCCTTTCTCGGCTACGACACGGTGCGCGTAAACCATCTGGGCGATTACGGCACGCAGTTCGGCAAGATGATCGTGGCCTACCGCAGGTGGGGCGACCGGGAGGATGTGGAGCGCCGGCCGATCCGAAGTCTGCTCGCGTACTACACGCGATTTCACGAGGAGGCGGAGCGGGATCCCGCGCTCGAGGACGAGGCCAGACTCGCTTTTGCGCGGCTCGAACGGGGCGAGGCGGAGGAACGCGCGCTGTGGCAGTGGTTTCGCGACGAAAGCCTGAAAGAATTCAACCGCGTCTACGGTATGCTCGGCATAAGCTTCGATTCCTACGCGGGCGAGAGTTTCTATTCGGACAAGATGGACCGCGTGCTTGCGCTCCTGCGGGAGAAAGGCCTGCTCCGGGAGTCCGAGGGCGCGGAGATCGTCGATCTCGCGGCCTTTGACATGCCGCCGGCCCTGATCACGAAGAAAGACGGCTCCACGCTCTACATCACGCGCGATATAGCGGCCGCGATCTATCGCAAGGAGCATTACGGCTTCGATAAGAACCTCTACATCGTCGCCTCGCAGCAAAACCTCCATTTCAGGCAGTGGATCAAGATCATAGAACTGCTCGGCTTCGACTGGGCGGACGACTGCGTACACATCCCTTTCGGACTCGTGAGTCTGGACGAGGGAACGATGTCCACGCGCGCCGGCCGCGTCGTGTTCCTCGAGGATGTGCTGAACCGCGCGATCGAGCGGACGCGGGAGATCGTGATCGAAAAGACCGTGAACACCGACAACGTTGATGAAACGGCGCGGCAGGTCGGTATCGGCGCGGTGATCTTTCAGGAATTGTCGAACAACCGCATCAAGGATTACGTTTTTTCTTGGGACAAGATATTGAATTTCGAGGGGGAGACGGGACCTTACGTCCAGTACAGCCACGCGCGCGCTTCGAGCGTCCTGCGGCGGGACGCGCCCGCCCTCGCGGCCGCCCTCGCGGATACGGACGCGCTCGCGCCCGCCCTGGCGGGCAGCGAAAGCGCCTACGCGCTCGCAAAGCTGCTGTACCGCTTTCCGGACGCGGTGCGCGAGGCCGGCGAGAAGTACGAACCCTCGGTCGTCACGCGGCATATCGTGGATGTTGCGCAGGCTTTCAACAAATTCTACCACGACGAGCGCATTCTGACGGACGACGAGACCGAGAAGCGGGCGAAGCTCGCCCTCGTGTCCGCCGCGCGGCAGACGATCGGGAATGGGCTGAGGCTGTTGGGTATGGCCGCGCCGGAACGCATGTAGTGCAGTGTATTCAATTTTGGCTCCGTCCAAAATTGAAGCGCCAAAGGCGCACTTCAATTGTTCAATCGGATTTTTGTGATGTATACGAATTGGATTTTTGAAAGGTAAACGGGGGATGTTTACCGCGTAGGGGGGATAAAATGCAATATATAGGCAGCGTCTACAGACCGCCCAGCGAGGCTTACAGCCTGATCGTTCAGGTTACGATCGGCTGCGCACACAACGCCTGCACTTTTTGCAGCATGTTCAAGGACAAGTCTTTCAGTCTGCGCCGGGAGGCGGACATATTGCGG
>JAITKU010000093.1 GCA_031278255.1 Eubacteriales Family XIII. Incertae Sedis bacterium
CGATCGCAGCGCATTGCAAAACAATAGAAATACGGTATTGCCCTCCCCCGGCCCCGTCCCGGGCCGGTCGCGCTACAGGTCCCTGAAATGAAAGCTGCGCCGGCCCTCGGCGTAATCGCCGACGATCTGGCCGTTGCCGCAGAGTTCGTACTTGTATGTGACGAGACCCGAAAGCCCCACGGGACCGCGCGCGTGCAACTTGCCCGTGCTGACACCGACCTCGGCGCCGAAGCCGTAGCGGAAGCCGTCGGCGAAGCGCGTGGAGCAATTGCGGTATACGCCCGCCGAATCCACGAGCAACATGAAGCGTTCGGCGGCCGCGTCGTCCTCCGTAAGGATCGCGTCCGTGTGGTGCGAGCCGTATTTGTTGATGTGCGCGACAGCCTCGTCGAGGCTGTCCACGATCTTGACGGAAAGGATATAATCGAGATACTCCGTCGCGAAATCCTCGTCCGCAGCCGGGAGGACCTCCGAAAGAAGCTTCCGCGTTTTGGGGCAACCCTTGACGGTCACGCCGTGCGCGCGCAGATCCGCAAAGACGGGCGGCAGCAGCCGGGCGGCCGCGCCGCGGTGTACGAGCAGGGTCTCCACCGCGTTGCAAACGGCCGCGTATTGCGTTTTGGCGTCACGAATGACGGACACGGCCATTTCAACATCGGCGGACACATCCGCGTATATATGGCAGATACCGTCGGAATGCCCCATTACGGGTATGCTCGAATTGTCCATGATGTACCTGACGAATTCGTTTGAGCCTCTGGGGATGAGCAGATCTATCGACTCGTGGCAGGTGAGCAAACCGTTGATATCCGCCCGCGTCTCCACCAAGGTCAAAAATCCGCTCGGAAGTCCCGCGCCGATACCCGCCTCGAAGATAATGTCGAAGAGGACCTTGTTCGTGCGCGCCGCCTCGCTGCCGCCCTTGAGGATCGTGCAGTTGCCGCTCTTCAGGCAGAGCGTCGCGATCTGTATCAGGGCGTCGGGCCGCGACTCGAAGATCACGCCGATCACGCCGATCGGACAGCTGACCTGCCGCAAGATCAACCCTTCGTCGAGTTCACGGTGCAGCAGCGTCCGAAACAGGGGGTCCGGCAGGGAGATGAGTTCCGCAATGCCCGCCGCAGTCTCCCGCAGCTTTTCGCCGTCGAAGCGCAGCCGCTTCATGATCGGCTCGGGCAGACCGTCCCGCGTCCCCGCGGCGAGGTCCGCCTCATTCGCGGCGAATATCTCGTCTCTGTGCAACCGAAGCGCCTTTGCGATCGCGCCGAGCGCCTCGTTGCGCACGGTATTTGAAAGGGAAACCATGCGAAAACTGTCCGCCTTTACCGCGCGCGCAAGGGCCGCCAAGCCCATATCGGGATGTCTGTTCGCAATACGCATTTCAATTCCTTCCCGGCGCCGCCCGACGAACGCGGCGCGCTTCACAATACGCTCTTTCACGCGTCAAAGTTGTGATAACTCGCGTTCGAGCAGAAGTTTATGATGGACTCCGGCCCTTTCACGATGTTCCTCTTTATGTACAGACTGCCGTCCCGCTTGCTGTGCATACGCCACGACACGAGATATATCTTGCCGTAGACGATCTCGAGGCAGTGTATGCCCCGCGGCTGTATGCAGCAACCGCAGTTGAAATACGCGGGCTCCCCCGGCGAGGGGAATTTGGGCCTGTGCGTGTGGCCGCAGATGATACTGATCCCGTTCGCGAGGTTCCATTTGCGAAAATGCTTTTCGAGCCGATGCCGCTTCTCCCTGTTTCTGGCGGGACTCGACATGTAATGTATGCCCGCAAAATGCAGATGGCGCCAGAAGAAGCGCACGAGAACGCATGAAACGCGCCAAAGCTGATCGTTCAGCAGGTCGCCTTGGTGCCCGTGTACCACGAAGATCTCCTGCGCCGTATCCCTGTGCTTTAAAACCAGCGCCTCATGAACGTGCAGGTCCGGGAACAGGGCTTCCTCCGTTTCGAGATAATCATCGTAGACGACGCGCAGATTTTCCTCCACGTAGGTGCTGTCTTTCAGCTGCATATTGTGATTGCCGTACAGCATATGCAGGCGATGCGCGGCGTGAAACTTCTTCAACAGCTCAAAGATGAGCGAATGCGAGTTGTAGATACGCCGAAACAGGCGATTTTCCCACAACTCATCGCCGTCCCCCACCTCCACATAGGTAAAATCGTCCCGATAATAATGGCTCAACGCGTGATAGTAAATATGCCTGTTCCGCGCGAATTCGTCCGACAGGCTGTCGTCGCCGCGATGTACGTCACTGAAAAACACGAACTTCGATCGATCGTCGAACGGAACCGGAAAGGCGTTCATAAACGCCTTGTCAAGTCTTGAACGTATGCGCATGACAATTGTCCCTTTTCTTCCTGTATTGACAACATTGTATCACGCCGCATCAAAAAGCGCAATGCGCGAATATGCTCAAGACTTTCCTAATGTTCATCTGAAAAAATAGCCATATGGAATTTCTCAAGGCATTTTTGACACACGGAGCGCCCCGGCGTTTCACAGCACGAAGCTTTCCCCTTTCCACGGCTTATAGCGCGCCCTTTCCCCCATGATTTCCAGATATTCGCCGTTGTGGACGCGCACGAAGCGCATGTTGCAGGGATC
>JAITKU010000173.1 GCA_031278255.1 Eubacteriales Family XIII. Incertae Sedis bacterium
CACACCGACAAGGCTGTTCTCCCTGTTCAGCCACGCGACGCTCCCGAGCAGCAGCTCCGGCTTCCCGGGCATGAACAGCCAAAAGTTTGAAAACACGGTGCTGTCCGTGAACGCAAGAACCCTGCCTTTTCCGTACCCGACACCGGCGCTTTGCATTGCTCCGGTAGTCGCTTTGCAGATCCGCGGGAACAAATCCGACGCCGATGGCTTCATCCACCTGCGCCCGGGCCCAGTCGCTCGGTTTTGTGTCGTCGTTCGCGGCCTTGGGCGTTTCCGGCAGCGGCGTTTCGTTTGCGGCCGGCGTTTCATCCGTACCGCCGCCCGGATCCTGCGGGTTGACGCAACTGCCGCCAACGGTACAGGTCGCGGTTCCGATGCAGGTGCTTGTTCCGGAGCAAGTCGCGGTGCCAAAGCAGGTGCCGCTGCCGGCACAGCTGCTCATGCCGACACAGGTGCTTGTTCCCGCCATCGGTTCCCAAAAGCTCATAGCCGTATCGTCCTCCATTTGCGCTGTCTGTGCCGATAAAACGCCATGCTCCAAATCCATACAAGCGGCGTCAACGCGCCCGCGTGGATTTCCACTTCGTCCGTGTACCGCGTTTCGGTATCGGACAGCCGGTTGAGCAGTATTCGGTGATTCCACACGCGCACGAACCGGTTGTGTTCATTGCTGCGCACCACGCCCCGTTGTTCGTCAAACTCGACGATTCCAATGCTATGCCTGCCCAGCCGGACAAAACCGAATATGCGCAGATCCACTTGGTACTCGCCGCCTTGCGCAAACGAAATCTCGCCGCCTTGCGGTTCAAATTTCGCAAATGGCGACGCTATGTATTGCAGCGTCCGCAAATCGCGAATCTTTTCAATCATAAATCCGAACGGCAGCCCGATTTGGCTTGACAGCCTGACAAACACGGCGCGTCACCTCTTTTCACGGCGGAAGCCGGCAATCTACGTTTCATCGCCGTCCATCCACTCAAAATATTTGGCATAGCCGCCGAGGACCGGCGTCAGCAGGATCTCCGGCAGCTCGTAGCCGTGCTTCTCCAGGATCGCCCGCTCGATGCCGGCATAGTTCTCGCGGCGGCATTTGATGAACAACAGGACCTCACTGTCCGCGCACATCTCGCCCTTCCAGACGTAGCGGCTGCGGACGGGGAGCATCTGCACGCAGGCGGCCAGTTTCCGCTCCAGCAAGACCGTCGCAATCCTTTCCGCTTCCGCGTCGTCGGCGCAGGCGGTCGTCACCACCGCGTATTTGTCGTTGTCCATCTCGCGCATCCTCCCTCGCAAAGCACGACGCAATAAACGAAGCCGCGCACCCGAGCGACGCTTCGTTGCTTTTTTATCAGTATAGCATACTTATTGTGTTTGGTGTAGGGGTATTGCCGCGATTGAAGTGCGCCTTTGGCGTTTCGATTTTGGACGGAGGCAAAATTGAAGTGTCCGGACGGCAGCTTGCCGGCGCAGCGGGCATGCGATCACGGCCCCACAAGATATTC
This sequence comes from Eubacteriales Family XIII. Incertae Sedis bacterium, assembly GCA_031278255.1. Classification (GTDB taxonomy): domain Bacteria; phylum Bacillota; class Clostridia; order Peptostreptococcales; family Anaerovoracaceae; genus JAITLA01. The sequence continues at coordinate 1,503 of JAITKU010000173.1, forward strand.
GCGGAATTTGCGCGCGCGCTCCCTCGCGGCGCGGACGAGGGCGCCGATTGCGCCGCGCGGCGCGGCTTCGGCGTCGCCCGAGGCTTCGGCCGGGTGCCGCAAGGCGGCGTCTTCGTATTGCCGCGTTTTGGATTTTGTCGCAAGATACGCCTGCGCGTGGACCGGCTCGGCGGCCGCTTCCCGGGAGGCGTCGGCGCGCTTGCGGGTGTAGCGCCCGTCCGGCTGCTGTTCCCAAGCCTTTACGTTGTCGCGGAGCATGAGATCGAGCATGTTGCGGATCCGCGCGCGGATCGCTTCGTCGAGCACGGGGCAGGCGACCTCGACGCGATCGGCGGTGTTGCGCGTCATCAGATCGGCCGAAGAGATGTAGACGCAGGCGTCCGCGCCTTCGCCGAAGCAATAGATGCGGGAATGTTCGAGGAAGGCGCCGATGATGCAGGTGACGCTGATGTTCTCCGTGTGGCCGGGGACGCCCGGGACCAGGCAGCAGATGCCGCGAACGATCAGCCGGATCCTGACGCCGGCGCGGGAGGCCTCCGCAAGCCTGTCGATGATCCCGCGGTCCGTGAGGGAGTTGCATTTCATGACGATGCTTGCGGGCAGACCGCTTGCGGCCTTGGCAAGCTCCGCGTCGATGTGGCGGAGAATCCCGGTTTTCAGCGTGCTCGGCGCGACCAGAAGGTGCCGGTAGATGTCGCGCAGATTCCCGACGAGCAGATTCTTGAACAGCTTCGCGGCGTCGCCGCCGATCTCCCGGTTCGCGGTCATAAGCGAGAGATCGGTGTATTGCTTGGCGGTCTTTTCGTTGTAATTGCCGCTGCCGATCTGGGTGATGTGGTGTACGGTTCCGTTTTCGATGCCGGTGATCAGACAGACCTTGCAATGCACCTTGTGGCCCGGCAGGCCGTAGATCACCTTGCAGCCCGCCTGTTCGAGCCGCTCCGCCCACTGTATGTTGTTGTCCTCATCGAAGCGCGCGCGAAGCTCCATGATCACCACGACATCCTTGCCGTTTTCCGCCGCCTGTATCAGCGCGTGCGCCAGCTTGCTGTGCACGTCGATGCGATACAGCGTGATCTTGATCGAAACAACGGATTCGCCGGCGGCCGCCTGCCGGATCAGGGCGAGGAAGGGCGAGATGCTTTCATAGGGGTAGGACAGCAGGATATCGCGCCGCCGTATGAGCGAGAACATATCCGCGTATTCGGGGATGCTTTCAAACGGTGTATGCGGCGCGGCGCGCAGGTCGGAGAGGCGCGGGAACAGGCGCAGGACCGCCTCGCAGAAGGAAAAGTCGAGCGGCGACGAAGAGCGCAGGAGCTGCGGGCAGGGCATGTCCAGCTTTTTCGCGAAGAAGGCCGAGAATTCGCTTCCCGGTTCGTATTGAAACTCCAGCCGCACGGGCGACAGGCGGAGGCGCTTCTTGATCGCGTTTTTGATATAGCGGCGATAATCCTCGATTTCCTCTTCGTAGTCCTCGAAGTTCAGGTCGGCGTTGCGCGTGACGGCGATGATGTTCCTCTCCGGGATCCGGTACATGTTGAAGACCTCGTCGGAACAGTGCAGGATCAGGTCCTCGACGAGCAGGAATCCGTCGCCGCGCACGGGAAGCACGCGCGTGAGGGCCGCCGAAACCGGGATCAGGCCGTACATCTCCCTGTGCTTGCCCGCGAGGCGAACGGCGATGTGCAGCTGCTTGTTCGCAAGGTGCGGGAAGGGGTGGGTCGCGTCCACGATCTGCGGGGACAGGAGCGGAAGGATGTCCCGGTGAAAGAAGCGTCGGAGTTCCTTGCGCTCCGCGTCGGACAGATCGTCGATGGAATAATGCGTGACGCCGCATTCGGAGAGAAGCCCGCGCAGGGAGGCGTACATCTCATCCCTGCGAACATAGAGCGCTTTGACGGCGCCGTAGACGGCCTCGAGCTGCTCCCGCGCGTTCATGCCCGTTTTGCCGTCGGCATGGTCCGGGTCGAAGAGCATGTAGTCGGTCAGCGCGCCGACGCGGACCATGTAGAACTCGTCCAGGTTGGCGGTGAAAATGGCGATGAATTTCAGGCGTTCAAACAGCGGATACGGCGCATACGCGGCCTCGTCCAGGACGCGCTCGTTGAACTTCAGCCAAGAGATTTCCCTGTTTTGCAGATATACGGCTTTGTCGTCCTTCGCGCTCATTTACTGCCTCCTGCTTGCGGGTGAGGGGATTACAGAGGGAGCCGCAGTACGCGGTCGATGTAGAAGCCCTCGCGGACACCGTATTTGCTGACGCGGATCTCGGCGCAACGCAGGCGCCGGGCGGCCTCCTCG
>JAITKU010000176.1 GCA_031278255.1 Eubacteriales Family XIII. Incertae Sedis bacterium
CACGAGCGGCAAGGCCTCGATCACCAAGCTGACGACCATCAAGCTCGATCCCACGGTGGACTACACGGGCATAGAGATTTCGACAAAGGGCGAGGTCGTGGCCCTGCGGCCGGGTCCCATCGTGTTTACGCCCTCGCCGAATACGGGATGGATGACGACGACTGCGCAGGCGGGCAATACCGTTCCGGGCACAGAGAATTCCCCTTTGAAAGACACCTCGACCCTGAGCGGCGAGGTGCGTATATCCGTTGCGCGTGACACTGTGGGGAATACGACGCTTACAGGCATCTATAGCTTTGACAAATCCAATTCGGTAATAAACTTGGGGAACGTTTTCCCGACCACCGGTGATCTTCTCTTGAATGCGGATTTGACTTTACAAACGTACTTGGATTCGCTTTCCATGGAGAATGGAACGACGACGGATATCGTAATCGGCAATATCAGCCCGGGCACGAGTACGCCGGAGATACTGGGCCAACTGGCCATCGTCACCTTTGAGAACCAGGACGGCCTGAATCAGGTCGGCGACGAGTATTTTGCGGAGACGGTCAACTCCGGCACGGCGGAAGCCTACGTGCCGGGCCGCTCCGGCACGGGTTCGATCATGGCGGGCGCGCTCGAGATGTCCAATGTGGACCTGTCGCGCGAGTTTACGGAGATGATCATCACGGAGCGCGGCTTCCAGGCCAACACGCGCATGGTCACGGTGTCCGACGAGATGTTGCAGGAACTGATCAACAGGAAGCGTTAAGCCGTGTTGCGGCGGCGCCGCTTGCCGCCGGGTTTCCGCCCGAAATTCCGGGGCGGCGGGCGGCCCGCGGCGGCCGGGTATTTTTGCCGCGAACCGGCGCCGGCGCGCCTGTGCGTTTTGCTTCCGCGAGCGGATCCGGACATCGATCGGATCCGTTCGCGGGGCGATTCCGCGGAGCGATTCATAGATTTTATATAGATATTCGCGGCGCATTTGTGTATAATGGAAAAAGGATTACAGTACAAATGATTAAATTGACGCGTTTGAACAAAAAACAGCAAAAGGAAACCTTCATGCTGAACTGCGAACTGATCGAAACCATCGAGGAATTGCCGGATACGACGATCAAGCTTTTGAACGGCAACAGATATGTGGTGGAGGAACCCATAGGCGACGTCATTTCAAGGGTTATCGCGTTCAAACGGAGCATATACAGCCGTTAGCGGCCTCGGAGAAGTTTATGGCGGACGTACTGTCACAAAGTCAAATAGACGCGCTTCTGAACAGCCTGATCAAGCACGACGACGCGGCCGAAAACGCGGTTGCGGACGAGATCGCGGCGCAGGAGGACAACAGGAAGGTAAAGGAATACGACTTCAGAAGTCCCAAGCTGTTCACGCGCGAGCATATCAAGCTGCTTTTCGGCATATACGAAAACTACGCGCGGATCGTGTCCTCTCAGATCACGGGAATCCTGCAAACCTACACCCTCGTGGAACTGCTCGAAGTGGAGGAGCAGAAGTTCTACGAATTCAGCAACGCGCTGCCGGATTCCGTTCTCCTGTCCATTATCGATTTCCCGGTGCTGGGCAGCGACGACGAGGAGAATTTCATGTTTCTGGACACGAGCAAGGAGATCGGCTTCTGCACGGTGGACAAGCTGCTCGGCGGCACGGGAAAACCCCTCGACGAGGACAGGGACTATACGGAGATCGAACTCACGCTGCTCGAAAATTTCATGCGCGGCGTCGTGGCCATCATGAAAAACGTCTGGTTTGACTATGTGGAGGTTACGCCGCGGCTCACGAAGCTCGAAACGAACGCCCGCATTTTGCAGGGGATATCCCCGGACGACAATGTGGTGATCGTGGCGATGAGCATTACGGTGAACGAAACGCAGGGGCGCATGAACATCTGTATCCCCGCGTCCACGCTCGAGGTGATCTTCAAGATGCGCGCCGCGCAGAGCAAGAAGAATTCGCGGAAAGAAAACGTCGAGGCGGAAACGCAGAGGCGGCGCAATATTTTGGGAAATATATACAATTCCGATTTGGAGATGCGGGGCGTACTCGGTTCCGTTCTGGTTCCCGCGCGGGACGTGATTCATCTTGAAATAGGGGATGTGATACGACTGGACAAGACGGAAGATTCTATGGTAGAATTAACTGTTGGGGAATCCGTTTGGTTCAAGGGCGATGTCGGCGTGAGCAACAGGCGCTTCGCGATCGCGATCAAGGAATGCTTGCGGGGTGGAAAGGATTCTTAACATGGCGAATGATGATTATAGATTGAACGAAATGGAATTGGACGCCATCGGCGAAGTAATGAACATCAGTATGGGCTCCGCCGCGACGGCCATGTCCACGATTCTGGACAAAAAGGTCAATATCACGACGCCGCATATAGAATTTGTGGATGTATCCGCGTTCAACTTTTCATTCCTTGAGCCTGTTATCGGGGTTGTAATCAAATATGTGGAGGGAATAGACGGCGCGAATGTGCTTTTGCTGCGGCAGACGGACGTGGCGAAGATCGTGGCGCATTTGCTGTCCGCGGACCCGGATGATATGACGGAACTCGACGAGATCGGCGAAAGCGCGATCTGCGAGATCATGAACCAGATGATGGGTTCATCCGCCAGCGCGCTCGCGACCTTTCTCGGTCGCAGCGTGAACATATCCCCCCCGGAGATACTGAACACCGCGCAGGAGGAAAATATCCGCGAGATGTTTGCGATCAAGGGGGAATCCGTCGTCAGCATCAAGTTTGAACTCAAGATAGAGGGTTTGATAGAGAGCGAATTTTTGAGCGCGATGGAACCGCAGCTCGCAAAGGAGATCGTTTCTCTGTCTTTCGGGGCAAACGGCGTCGATGAGAGCGCGCCGGCGGCGGCTCCGCCGCCGCCTCCCATGCCCACGCCGGCGCCCATGCCGGCGGCGGCTCCGCCGCCGCCCCCCGCGCAAGGGCCCCCCGCGCCGCCCTATCCGGCCGCGCCCGCTTATGCCTACGCGCCCCCCGCGCAGGCGTATCCGGCGCCGCCGCCCGGGTATTATCCGCCGCCGCAGGCCGAACGGGTCGCGACGACGCCCTACACTTTCAAGTCCTTTGACGCGGGCGGCACGGTCTACGAGCAGGACAACCTCGATCTGGTCATGGCCGTTCCGATTCAGATCAGCGTGGAACTCGGCCGCACAAAGCGGAAGATCAAGGATATCGCGGACTTGGGCGTCGGAAACATCGTGGAACTCGACCGGCAGGCGGGCGATCAGGTGGATGTCATAGCGAACGGCAGGCTGATCGCGCGGGGCGACGTGGTGGTCGTGGATGACAATTACAGTGTGCGAATCACGGAGATAGTCAGGCAACCGGAAGAATTCGCCTAAGGCCGCGCGGCCGCGCGTGGGCGAAAGGGGAATGCGGCGCCGAAAAGACAAGGGCATAGATTATATGAGTCACAGGAGAGGGAGAAAATGGCAAAGATTTTGATCGTGGACGACGCGGCTTTCATGAGGATGATGGTCAAGGACAATTTGAAGAAGGCCGGCTATACGGACTTCATCGAGGCCGGAAACGGCGAAGAGGCTATGGCGGTCTACAACGAGCAGAACCCGGATATGGTGCTGCTCGATATCACCATGCCCGTCAAGGACGGCATCGAGACGCTGACGGCCATCAAGCAGAAGAATCCCGCGGCCAAGGTGGTCATGTGTTCCGCCATGGGTCAGGAAAGTATGGTCGTGGAAGCCATCAAGCTGGGCGCCCTTGATTTCATCGTGAAGCCCTTTAAACCCGAGAGGCTTGTGCAGACCGTCAAAAGCATACTGGGCGAGTAAGCGGCCTTGGGAAGCATATGGTCGATCGTATCGGTCCTCTTCGGCATAACGGGCGTCCTCGCGCTGACCTATTTTGCCAGCAGATGGTATGCGGGCAGGATGGGTCCGACGATGCTGGGGAAGCATATCAAGGTGGTGGACAGGCTGCTCGTCGGCAAAACCGCGTCGATTCTGATCGTTGAACTCGCGGGCGTCCAATACTTGGTCGGCGTAACCGAGCAGGGAATCAGCATATTGAAAGAGCTGGACGAGCCTGTCGATACGGAGGAGGACAACCGCGGGAGCGCTTTCAATCTGCGGCGGATCAATTTCCGCGATATCCTGCGCAGCTACGGCAAGCGGAAAGGCGGCGACCTGTAATGGCGGATATTGTAATCAACGGCGGCGCGTCCGATGTGGTAAGGATCATCGTCATATTGACGATCATCACGATCGCACCGTTCATGCTCCTGATGATGACCTGCTTTACGCGTATCATCATCGTCCTTGGATTCTTGCGGCACGCCATGGGTCTCCAGCAGACGCCGCCGACGCAGGTGCTGATCGGCTTGGCCTTGTTCCTTACGTTTTTCATCATGTCTCCCGTCCTTTCCGAGATCAATGAGACGGCCCTGCAGCCGTACAACGAACGGGAGATCGAAACGGCGGAGTTTTTGGAAAGGGCCGCGGTGCCGGCCAAGGAATTCATGCTGGCGCAGACGGGGACCGACGAACTGGACTTTTTCCGGGGACTCTCGCGGGAACCGGGTACGGCGGAACTTTCGGTCACGCGGTTGCCGCTTAGCATAGTGGTCCCGGCCTTTATGATCAGCGAACTGAAGCGGGCATTCATCTTCGGCTTTTTGATGTTTATTCCATTTTTGGTAATAGATACCATAGTCGCAAGCACCCTCATGTCCATGGGCATGATCATGTTGCCGCCGGTTATGATATCGATGCCGTTCAAGATACTGCTCTTCGTGGTCGTGGACGGCTGGGGTTTGCTCGTGAATAACCTTATCATGTCTTTCAATTAGAGGGGGGCTTCGCGTGACGACGATGCAGCTTCAGGAAATCATGCGGGACGCGGTGATTACGGGTTTCGCGACGGCCGGGCCGATCTTGCTGGTCAGTATCGGCGTCGGTCTGATCATCGCGGTCTTTCAGGCCGCGACCTCGATCAACGAGCAGACGCTGACCTTTGTGCCCAAGATCGTCGTCATGGCCCTGATGTTGATCATATTCGGCAACTTCATGATGCAGCAGCTTGCGGACTTCACGCTGCGCATCTTTCGAATCATGGCAGAAATGACGGGTTGACGCGATGCCGGATTGGAATGACCTGCTGCTTTTGCTCTTCGCCGCGTGCCGGATGTTCGGCGTGATCTTCATGAATCCCGTGTTCGGCAGACAGACCCTGCCGAGCATCGCGAAGATCGGCTTGGCGCTCGGCGTCGCGCTGTTCTCGGTGCGGGAACTCGCGGGAACGGACCTTACGGACTACAGCGGGATCGATATGATGCTCTCCATGATCAAGGAGTTTGCCGTGGGTTTCACGCTCGGATTCGTGATGACGATGTTCTTCGGCGTGTTTCACATAGGCGGACAGATCATCGACTTCCAGATGGGCCTTGCGATGGCGACCATGTTTGACCCGACGAGCAATTCGCAGATCACCATTACGGGCAATCTGATCACGATATTTTACACGCTGCTGTTCTTCGTGACGAACAGCCACCTGAACCTCCTCGCGATCGCCGTGCATTCCTACAGGGTGGCGCCCCTCGGCCTTGAGGCCCTGAGCGGGGAGATCGGCATATATATCGTGGAACTCTTCGCCTATATACTGATTTACGCGGTGCAGCTGGCTCTGCCGTGGATCGTTACGATCATGGTGGTTGAGGTGGCGGTCGGAATTATGATGAAGGTGGTACCGAATATCAATGTATTCGTTGTCAATATACAGATGAAAGTCGTTTGCGGCCTCGTGATACTCGTCACCATCATTCCCGCGCTTGTCCGTTTCATGACGCAGACGAGCGGGGCCATGATGGAACGTTTGGAAGAGGCATTGACGCATTTGGTGTAAATGGCCGATACCAACAAAACAGAAAAAGCCACGGGCAAGAAGCGCAATGACGAACGCAAGAAAGGCAATGTATTCAAAAGCCGCGACGTGGTGAGCGTGCTTTCCCTGCTCCTGGGCTTCGTGCTGGTATCCGCGATGAGCGGGCACATATACGGACAAATGCGGGAATTGTACCTTTACATCATGGATTTCGCCGGTTCCGCGGAGGAACTCACGATCGCGCAGGCCGGCGTTTTGGCAAGGGAGATGGCTGTGACGGCGGCCGTTTCGGTCGCGCCCGTGCTGGTCGCGCTGTTCCTCGTGGCCGTGTTCGCGAACGCGCTGCAGACGAAGTTCCTGCTGGCCTGGACGCTTCTCAAACCCAAGTTCAGCCGCATGAATCCGATCTCGGGCATAAAGCGCATGTTTTTTTCGCTGAATGCGATCGTCGAACTCCTGAAGAGCATCGTGAAGATCGCGGTGGTATTCTTCTTGGTGTACGGCACGATCCGGAGCCTGATGGCCATGGCGCCGGACCTTTTGAACACCCGGCTTGACGAGGGACTCCTGTTCATGCGCGACGAGATCATGGATATGGTGTACATCGTGTGCCTGATCTTCGCGGCTGTCGCGGCGCTCGATTTCTTCTACCAGCGCTACGACTACGAGAAGAAGCTCCGCATGTCCAAGCAGGAGGTCAAGGACGAGTACAAGCAGACCGAGGGCGACCCGATGATCAAGGGCAAGCGGCGCGAGAAACAGCGCGAGATCAGCATGAGCCGCATGATGCAGCAGATCCCGCAGGCGGACGTGGTGGTGCGAAATCCGACCCACTTCGCGGTTGCGCTCAGATACGATATAGATAAGGACCCCGCGCCCGTCGTGTTGGCAAAGGGGCAGGACTATGTGGCCCTGCGCATCGTTTCCATCGCGGAGCGGCACGCGGTCTTGATGACGGAGAACCCATCCTTGGCGCGCAGTCTCTACGGGGCGGCGGAGGTGGGCGCCTACATACCGGCGGCTTTCTACCACGCGGTGGCGGAGGTCATGGCGTGGGTGTACGAGCAGCAGAAGCGCGATGTCCGAGAGGGCTGAGGGCAAATTATGAAAAGTGTACTGAACAATGTAATCGTGTTTTTCGTAATCGGGATTATCGCTCTGATCCTCATCCCGCTGCCCACTTTTGTGCTGGATTTCATGTTTATCGTCAGCATTGCGATCTCGCTTTTGATACTCACCATGACCATGTACATCAACGGGCCGCTGGATTTTTCGATCTTCCCGTCGCTGTTGCTCATCACGACCATACTGCGCTTGGCGCTGAACATCTCCTCGACGCGGCTCATACTGTCGGAACAGGGGCAGGCCGGCAAGGTCATAGAGACCTTTGGGTCCTTTGTGCTGCGCGGCAACGCGATCGTCGGCTTCATCGTGTTCATGATCATCATCACGGTGCAGTTCATCGTGATCACGAAAGGCGCCGAGCGCATCGCGGAGGTGTCCGCGCGCTTCACCTTGGACGCGATGCCGGGTAAGCAGATGGCCATAGACGCGGATATGAACTCCGGCCTGATCACGGAGGACGAGGCGAAGCTGCGGCGCGAGAAGATCCAGAGGGAATCGGAGTTCTTCGGGGCCATGGACGGCGCGACAAAGCTGGTGAAAGGCGACGCCATAGCGGCTTTCATCATCGCTTTCATCAATCTGGTGGCGGGTTCCGTCATCGGCATGGTGCAGAGCGGCATGTCCTTTGCGGAGGTGCTGAACGTATACTCGATCGCCACCGTCGGAGACGGGCTTGTCAGCCAGCTGCCCGCGCTCATGATCTCGACGGCCACGGGCATGATCGTCACGCGCTCCGCATCGGAGGGCAATCTGAACGAGGACGTGAAGCGCCAGTTTATGTCGCAGCCGCGCACGCTGGTGTTCGCCGGGATCGCGATCCTGTGCATGAACCTGATACCCGGCTCCCCGCACATCCAGATCAGCGCGATGGGTCTCTTGATCCTCATCATGGGTATCGTCCTCCTCCGCGCCCAAAGGAAAGAGACCGTCACGGCGGAGCGCTCCGAAATGCAGGAGTTGATAGAGGAGGAGGGCACGGAGGCCGATTACTACAGGAACATCGACAACGTGTACAACCTGCTCGGCGTCGAGCCCGTAGAGATGGAATTCGGGTATTCCCTGTTGCCCCTCGTGGACGAGGCCAGCGGGGGCGGCTTTATCGATCGCATCGTCATATTCCGCAAGCAGTTCGCGCTCGATATGGGCGTGGTGGTGCCGACGGTGCGGCTTCGCGACAACGGCCTGATCAATCCGAACCAGTATCTCGTGAAGATCAAGGGTGAGGAAGTCGCGCGCGGAGAGGTGCTGGTGGACTACTATCTGGCGCTCGACCCGGGCAACGCCGCCGGCGACATAGAGGGCATAGACACGATCGAGCCGGCCTACGAGATACCGGGCAAGTGGATCACCGAGAGCGAGCGGGAGATCGCGGAGGTCTACGGATACACGGTGATAGACGCGCTGTCCGTTATCGTGACGCATATGTCCGAGGTGATCAAGCGCCACATCCACGAACTGATCAGCCGGCAGGATATCAACGTATTGCTCGACAACGTGAAGAAGAACAACGCGGCCATCGTGGACGATGTGATACCGAATATTATCAGTATATCCGATCTGCAGAAGATATTGATGAACCTGCTGCGCGAGGGGGTGCCGATCCGCGATATGGAGAGCATACTCGAGTGCATAGGGGATCACGGGAATACGATCAAGGACACGGATATGCTGACGGAATACGTGCGGCAGAGGCTCAAGAGGACCATTACGCGGAAGTACACGGACGGCGGCAGCATTAAGGTGCTGACGCTCGATCAGGGGATAGAGAACGATATACTGAATTCGGCGAAGCAGAGCGATCACGGCACCTATCTCGCGCTGGAGCCGCAGACGGTGCAGCAGATCGTGGAGGACGTGAACGCGCAGATCAACCGCGTGCAAGAGATCGTTCACCGGCCCGTGATCCTGACCTCGCCGATCGTGCGCATCTATTTCAAGCGCCTGATCGATCAATTTTTGCCGAACTTGACGGTATTGTCATTCAACGAGATCGATTCCAACATTCAGATACAGGCCATCGGGTTGATACAGGGAAATCGCGCCGCGACTTGACGCGGGCGATATCCAAAGGATTTGAGCGGTAGCACTACGGGGAAAGCGGGAGCGATATGGAGCCGGTCCAAACAGCGGAAGCCGACGACAAATACACAGAGCAGTGGAGGGAATACAAGGAGAGCGGCAGCGTCGAAGCCAGAAACGACATCGTGCTGGCCTATCTTGATCT
>JAITKU010000028.1 GCA_031278255.1 Eubacteriales Family XIII. Incertae Sedis bacterium
TGATCGAATTTCACATAGCTGCCGTCCGCGCGGCGGGCGCCGGTCTTGGTCCTGACCACCACCGCTTTCACGACCTCGCCTTTCTTGACGACCCCGCCCGGCGAGGCCTGCTTGACGGCGCATACGATGATATCGCCGATGTTCGCGTATTTGCGGCCGGTTCCGCCGAGGATGCGAATGCAGAGCAACTCCTTTGCCCCGGAATTGTCGGCGACGCGCAGTCTCGTTTCCGTCTGAATCATTTGACGCCTCCTATTTCACCTTCTCGACTATGTTTACAAGGCGCCAGCGCTTGTCTTTCGACAAGGGCCGCGTCTCCATAATTCTCACCTTATCGCCGATATTGCATTGGTTCTCCTCGTCGTGGGCCTTGAATTTTTTCGTCCGCTTCACGGCCTTTCCGTAAAGGGAGTGCCGAACGAAGTCCTCGACCGCGACGACGATCGTCTTGTCCATCTTGTCGCTTACCACAAGTCCGACCCTGGTCTTTCTTCTGTTCCTGTCTTCCGCCATCTTGCGTATCCTCCCTCGTATCAGGCTTTTGCGTTCTTGATCTCGTTCTCCCTTATCACGGTCTTGACTCGGGCGATCTCCTTTTTGACATCGCGCATTTTGATGGGATTTTCGAGCTGTCCGGTCACGTGTTGAAAACGCAGGTTGAACAATTCTTTCTTCATCTTCACGAGTTCGTTGTCAAGCTCCGCCGCGCTCAGTTCCCTGATCTTTTCAATTTTCATCTACGCTTCACCGCCCTCCGCCAATTCTTCGCCTTTCAGGGCGAACTTGCACTTTACAGGGAGTTTGTGGGCCGCAAGCCGCATGGCTTCTCTCGCTTGGGCCTCGGTGACGCCCTCTATCTCGAACATGACCCGGCCCGGTTTCACGACCGCCACCCAAAATTCGGGCGCGCCCTTGCCGGAACCCATGCGAACCTCGGCCGGCTTCTTCGTGACGGACTTGTGCGGGAATATCTTTATGAATACCTTGCCGCCCCGCTTGATGGAGCGCGTCATGGCGATACGGGCCGCCTCGATCTGGTTGGAAGTGATCCAGCCGCGATCCGTCGCAATCAATCCGAACGAGCCGTATGTGATCGTGTTGCCTTTCGTGGCCACGCCTTTCATTCTGCCGCGATGAACTCTTCTGCGCTTAACGCGTTTTGGCATCAACATGGTAGTTGTACCTCCTTCAATGTGTTCTGCGTCGCTTCCCCTACTCCGGCGCTTTCTCGGTCTCCCGGGTTTCCGCCGGCGCGGAGTTTTCTGCGGCGGGCGCCGGCTTGGGCGGCGCTTTCCTCGTTCGCGGATTTACGGCCCGCGGAAGCTCGGGCTTGCCGTCGCGCGCGTTTCGCCTATCGCCGTCCCTGCGCGGACGGTCGCCCCGCGGACGGTCTCCGTCCCTGCGCGGGCGGCGTTCGCCGCGATCCGGCCGATCGCCGCGGCGGCCCGCTTCGCGTTTCTCCTCGGGGATCGGGTTCTTCAGGCCTTTCTCCAGAATCTCTCCGTGGTTGATCCACACCTTGACGCCGATCTTGCCGTAGGTCGTATCCGCCTCGGCGAAGCCGTAGTCTATATCCGCCCTGAGCGTATGCAGGGGAACGTTGCCCTCGCTGTACTTCTCGCTCCGCGCGATCTCGGCGCCGCCGAGCCGCCCGGAAACGAGGACCTTCACGCCCTTGGCGCCCGCTTTCATCGTCCTGCCTATGGCCTGTTTCATGGCCCGCCTGAAAGATATCCTCTTTTCCAAGGCCTGCGCGATGCTCTCCGCCGTGAGTCCGGCGTCGAGTTCGGCTCTGCGGATCTCCACGATGTTGACGGAAACCTCTTTTTTCGTCATCTTTTCGAGGGGCAGACGCAGTTCTTCCACGCCGTTGCCCGATCGGCCGATCACCATGCCGGGCTTATCCGTAAGCACGGTGAGCTTGATCTTGTTGTCCGCCGCTCGCTCGATCAGCACCCTTGAAACGCCCGCCGCATAGAGTTTTCGTTTGACGTATTCCCTGACCTTGTTGTCCTCTATCAGGAAATCCGCGAAATGCGCCTTGTCCGCATACCATTTGGAGTCCCAGTCCTTTATGATCCCCACTCTCAGACCGTGCGGGCTTACTTTCTGACCCATATTAACTCTCCCTCTCCTTCAGCGTGACGCCTACGTGGCTGCTTCTCTTCAGAATCTTGGACGCCCTGCCCTGCGCGCCCGCACGCCATCTCTTCATCGTAGGTCCCTGATGCGCGTACACCTCCGACACATACAGGTCATCCGGGTCCAGATCGAGGTTGTTTTCCGCGTTGGCCGCGGCGGATTTTACAACCTTTTCGACGATCTCGGAACCCTTTCCGGGGGTAAATTTGAGTATGGTCAACGCTTCTTTCAAGTCCTTGCCGCGCACCAAATCGACGACGGGCTTGAGCTTGATCGGAGAAACTCGGATGTATTTGGCAATCGCCCTTGCTTCCATATTTGCCTCCATTGCGACCTTTCGGCCGCCGTATCGCATGAAAATAATCTGCTTCCCGCCGCAAAGCGAACGTTCAAAACGGGTCGGAACGCGTCCCTATCTTCTGACCTTAGAGGACTTATCCGCCGCGTGCCCGCGATAATTGCGCGTGGGGGCAAATTCGCCGAGCCTGTGTCCCACCATGTCCTCGGGATGTACACCGGCACGTGCCGCCGTCCGTCGTGAACGGCTATCGTGTGCCCAACCATCTGCGGGAAGATCGTCGAGGGCCTCGACCAAGTCTTGAGGACCTTCTTTTCGTTGGCCGCGTTCAACTCTTCTATGGTCCGCAGCAACTTTTTATGTACAAACGGACCTTTTTTAAGGGATCTGCTCATTTTTCACGCTCCTCTTATTTCTGGTTGCGCCGCTTGACGATGTACTTGTCGGAGGGCTTGTGTTTCTTTCGCGTCTTGTAGCCGAGCGCCGGGCGTCCCCACGGCGTTACGGGACCGACGCGCCCGATACCCGCCTTACCCTCGCCGCCGCCGTGCGGGTGGTCGTTCGGGTTCATGACGCTGCCTCGGACGGTGGGCCTGATACCCATGTGGCGCTTTCTGCCTGCCTTGCCGATCTTGACGTTTTCGTGGTCGAGATTCCCGACCTCGCCGATCGTGGCCCGGCACCCTATAAGCACCCGTCTGACCTCTCCCGACGGGAGGCGCACCGAGGCGTAATCCCCCTCCTTGGCCATGAGCTGCGCGCCGTTGCCGGCCGCCCTGACCATCTGCGCGCCCTTGCCCGGCTTCATCTCTATGCAGTGGATGATCGTGCCGACGGGTATGTTGCTGAGCGGCAAGGCGTTCCCGATCTGGATGTCCGCATCGGGTCCGGATACGACCGTATCGCCCGGCTTGAGCTTGTTCGGGGCGATGATGTAGCGCTTGTCGCCGTCCGCGTAGACGATCAGCGCGATGTTCGCGCTCCTGTTGGGATCGTACTCTATCGTCGCGACGCGGCCCGGCACCCCGTCTTTCTTCCGCTTGAAATCTATGATTCTGTACTTGTGGCGCACGCCGCCGCCCCTGTGTCTGACGGTGATCTTGCCCCGTACGTTTCGACCCGCGTGCTTCTTGAGCGTGACCGTCAGGGACTTCTGCGGCTTGTCCGCCGTGATCTCGTCGAATGTGAGAACCGTCATGCCCCTGCGTCCCGGGGTGGTCGGATTGTATTTTCTGATACCCATATCGCGCGGCCCTCCTTATAAGCCTTGGAAGAATTCGATCTCCTTGCTCCCCCGAGTAAGGGTTACGATCGCTTTCTTTGAAGCGGCGGTGCGTCCGATGTTCTTACCCACGCGCTTCACCTTGCCTTTCACGTTCATGATGTTGACTTTCTCGATCTCTATGCCGAAGATCTCCTCAAGCGCGTGCTTCACCTCGGTTTTGTTCGCGTCCACCGCCACCTTAAACGTGTATTTCTTGTTCTGCGCCTCGTCCATGCTCCGTTCGGAGATTACGGGCTTCAATATAATATCGTAAGCCAATTTCATACGGACGGCGCCTCCTCGCGCTTATCTTTCTTGGAAAACAGCGTCTCGATCTCGCCCACGGCGTCCCTCGTGACGATGAAACTCGTGTGATTGAGTATCTCGTATACGTTCATTGTCGTCGTGAGAACCGTCCGCACGCCGGGGATGTTGTGCGCCGAACGAATGACGTTTTCATCCTTTTCGGGCAGCACGATCAGGGATTTCTTCGCGGCGCCGATGTTCTGCAGGACCTTGATCATATCCTTGGTCTTGGGCGCCTCGAAGTGCAGGCTGTCCAGCACGATAATCTCGTTTTCCGCGACCTTTGACGAAAGCGCCGAACGCATGGCGAGCCGCCGCAGCTTTCTGGGCAGGGTATAGCGGTAGTCGCGGGGCTTGGGCGCGAATACGACGCCGCCGCCCACGTGGTTCGGCGCCACGCGGCTGCCTTGGCGCGCCCGGCCCGTGCCCTTTTGACGGAAAGGCTTCTTGCCGCCGCCCCTGACCTCGCTGCGCGTCTTGGCGGATTGCGTGCCCTGCCGCCTGTTCGCCAGATAGTTCTTGATTACGGCGTGTACGGCGTTTTGGTTGATCTCGACGCCGAACACCTCGTCTTTCAGCTCTATGTCCCCCGCGGCTTCGCCGGACATGGTTAATACCTGTACCTTTGCCATCGCTACCTACCCTCCTGTCCTTTTATCGCGTATCGAATGCGAAGCAATCCGCCTCTGTTTCCGGGAACCGCGCCTTTCACGAGCAGGAGGTTCCGCTCCGGCACGACCTTTACGAGCAGGAGATTTTGGACCGTAACCGTATCGTGCCCCATTCTCCCGGGACCTTTGTTGCCCTTGAACACGCGGGAGGGATAGGTGCCCGCGGCCAAGGCGCCGGCCAGCCGCTTGTGCTTTGAACCGTGCGTGGTCGGCCCCCTGTGGTGCCCGTGCCGCTTGATGTTGCCCTGCGTGCCCTTGCCTTTGGAAATACCCGTGATATCGAGTTTTTTGCCCGCCTCGAAATCGGCGACCGTGAGGATCGCGTCCGGCTCGTAATGCTCGCCCTCTCCCGGGCGAATCTCGGCGAGATATCTTTTGGGCGCCGCCTGCCACCTGTCGAAATGGCCTTTTTGGGGTTTGTTCAGGCGCCGTTCTTTCACATCCCCGTATCCGATCTGCACGGCGTCATAGCCGTCGCTTTCTTTCGTCTTGATTTGGATCACCGACACCGGGCCGGCCTCGATAACCGTCACGGGAACGACTTCGCCGTTCTCCGTGAAAATCTGCGTCATGCCGATTTTTTTGCCTAGGATTGTTTTCATGATTCCCGTCACGATTCCTTTCTTACAGCGGATTGCCGCGCGCAGGGGGCAATCATACTAAGTGCAAGCATCGATTTTTGTTTATCCCGCTTATATTGCGTATTGCGTGTATTGCGCGGGGTTTAAGCGGTTAACTACAATTTTATCTCTATGTCCACGCCGGCCGGCAAATCCAGCTTCATCAGCGAATCCACCGTCTTGGGAGTCGTTTGGTAGATATCGATCAGGCGTTTGTGCGTGCGCTGCTCGAACTGCTCTCTGGAGTCCTTGTACTTATGGACGGCCCGCAATACCGTCACGACCTCTTTTTCCGTGGGAAGGGGTATGGGACCCGAAACATAGGCGCCCGTCTTTTGGGCCGTTTCCACGATGCGCGCCGCAGACTGGTCCAGCGTCTTGTGATCGTACGCTTTCAACCTGATGCGGATCTTTTGCTTTTCGCTCATTGCTTTCCTCCTGTTTTCGCACGTTTTCGCCATCCTTAGCGCGAGGGCCGAGCTGTTTTGTTCGCAAGCCTTTTCAGTATATTACACGAAGAAAGAGAATGCAAGAGATTTTTTAATTTTTTTGAAAGAATTTTTGAGGTTTTTCGCGGGTGAAATCCGGCGTTTTCAATTGTTGCGCGGCGCGCGTCATGCACACGCGTCCCCGCGTTTCACAAGTTGTTGTGAGAACGGGAGAAAACGGTATGATTTGAATAGCAAGCCGTCCGATAAAAAAACAGGCATTTTTAACCGGATATTATTGTAGTGCGATATTTATTGTGATAGAATCAAATTGCTTCAAAAACACTTTTTTCATACACCGCAATAAACCATCGAAATACGATGTTCTTTCGATTGTATGGCGCGTATGGCGCGCGTGGCGCGCACCGGTTAAAAATCCTCTGTATCCATACCCGGTCTGCAAGCCTGTGAATACGGCAACACAGTGGGAAATACGCCGGGATTCCGCAACAAGGAGGTATTTGCAAATGTCAAAGGATTTTTCATTCACCGTGCCGCAGGAGATCCTGTTCGGCGTCGGTTCCCTGCAAAAGCTGCCCGGTATCCTGAAAAAGAACCGGGCGGACAGGGTTCTGCTCGTTTCCGATCGCGGTCTTGAAAAGCTGGGTGTCGTGGAAAAGGTCAAGCGCATCATCACGGACGCCGGCCTGTACTGTGAAACATTTTCGGATGTCGAAGCCAATCCTTCCTGCGAAACGGTCGACGCAGCCACGGCGCTGTACAAGGAATCCGGCGCCGCGAGTCTGATCGCTCTCGGGGGCGGCAGCCCGATGGACGTCGCCAAGGCCGTCGGCATACTCGCCGTACACGGCGGCAGCATCACGGAATACGAAGGCGCCGCGAAGGTTCCCGGGAAGATCGTTCCGATCATCGCGATCCCGACGACCGCGGGAACGGGCAGCGAAACCACGCCCTTTGTCGTCATAACCGACCGCAGCAAGAATTACAAGCTCACGGTGTTCAGCTACGAAACGATCCCCGCATACGCGTTGCTGGATCCCGATATGATCACCTCGCTGCCGCCGCACATAGCGGCTTCGACGGGCATCGACGCGCTGATCCACGCGATCGAATCCTACATCTCCAAATGGGCCTCGCCCTTCTCCGACGCCATGGGCGAAAAAGCCATGGAGTTGATCGGCAAGAACATCCGCCTGTTCGCGGCCGACCGATCGAACATTGAGGCCGCGTCCGCGATGCTGCAGGGCAGCATGTTCGCGGGCATCGCGTTCGGGTGGGCGCGTCTCGGCAATACGCACGCGATGGCGCATCCGCTGGGCGGTTTCTTCAATGTGCCGCACGGCGTGGCCAACGCGATACTCCTGCCGACTGTACTGGAGTACAACGCGCTCGCGGACAAGGGGCGCTACGAGG
>JAITKU010000042.1 GCA_031278255.1 Eubacteriales Family XIII. Incertae Sedis bacterium
AGAAGGATCGCAAGGTATGAAAAGGAAACTGACGCGCGCGACGAAGATCGCGTACGCCCTCTTTGCGGGACTCGTGTCCCTGCTGTTCTGCGGCATGGCCTACGCCGCCATCGATAACGCGAACAAGGCGCCGGAGAAGATTCCCCTGCCGGCCGGCGCGGTCGTGTACGACAGCGCCTTTGTGCCGACGCAGCTCACCGAGCCGGCGAGCGTTTCACGCGGCAAGGACGGCCGCTATCGGCTGGATACGGGCTTTGGGAGCTATGCGCTCGGGGCGCATACGATGGCCTACACGGGCGCGGCTTCGATGTTCTTCGGCGGGGGCTACATGCTGCTGCCGGACGGAACGGTTTCGGAGGTCGAGGACGGCGTCGAATACGCCGGCTACACGGACGGCGCGCTGTTCAAGCTCGCGGATCGCCGCTACACCGTTATGGCCCCGCGCATCGCCGACACGGAGGGGACTTTCGAGGCCGAGGATTACCTCTACATCGTCATGGACATCGTCGGCAACGCGCAGATGTTCTCAAACGACATCAGTCTGCGTACGACGCAGCCTTCCGCGATCGTCGTGGGAAGCATGACCTTCGACATAGCGAACGAACTGCTGCGCATCCCGGGACACGACATCGAACTCGCGCGTCTTCTGGGAAGCACGAACACCTACGACTCCGGGCTGTACAAGGAGATAGACGAGCCGCAGACGCCGGACGACATCGACGTGGAGATTCGCGGCGGGAACGGCGGCGCGGGCGGCGTGGGCGGCGTGGGCGGCCTCGGCGGCGCGGGCGGTCTCGGCGGCGCGGGCGGCGAAGGCGGCGCGGGCGGCACGGGCGGTCTCGGCGGCGCGGGCGGTCTCGGCGGCGTGGGCGGCGTGGGCGGCACGGGCGGCACGGGCGGCACGGGCGGCACGGGCGGCACGGGCGGCACGGGCGGCGAGGGCGGCTCCGGCGGTCCCGGCGGCGCGGGCGGCCTCGGCGAGGACCGCGAGGCCGTGCAGATCGTGAAGCTCAAGAGCGTGGAATCGGAAACGAGCACGAGCCTGCATGTCGAATATTACTTCGTGGATCCCTTCGGCGCGCTCGGCATGGTGTACCTGGAGTGCCACGCGGCCGAAGTGCTGAAAGAGCGCAAGCTCACCGTGAAGGACCTGTACGCGGACGAACTCGCGGACGAAACGGCGGCGGCCGTGGAAAAATATTGGAGCGAATTTGAAGGAAGTTTGCAGCGCGCTTCCGTCAGCGTGTACGAATCGAGTTACGTTTTTGAAAACCTGACGCCCGGTCGGCAGTATTTCGTCGCGATGGCCCACACGAGCGAAAACGCCGACAGCGGCGAAACGGAACGCGTCCTCGACGACTACATCAAAGCGACGACCAAGGAGCAGAGCAACGCGCTGACGATCTCTTACATAACGACGGACTTAAGTTCCTCCTCCGGCGCGATCAAGATCGGCGTCAGGCTGAGTTTGGAGAGCAAGTCCTTCCTCAGCGGCAGCGGGCACATGATGATCAGCGCCTACGGCGACGATGGCAAGGTCACCGGGCCGTATCTGGGGTCCGACGTCAAAGGCGGCTCGGACAAAGGCATCGTGCTGAGCCTCGACGATATCACCCTCGCGGCCTCAAACGAGTTTACCGGCGAAATCAAGATCGTCGATGCCGGGGAGTTGTCGGAATTCAAGGCCTCGAGCCATCTGAACCTCGTATTGATGGACGGCGGGACGCCCAAACTGACGGCAAGGACCTACAACAGTTTTCATTAGAGCCGCCGGGCGGCGGAAGGACGCGCCCCAAGGCGCGGGAAACAAATCGAAAGAGTAAGGAGCAATACGCAAATGGAGAGTCTGTACGGATCGATCTTCAGCGCGATAGGATGGATTATCGGCTTGGCATTTTTGGGAAACGGCATCGGGTTTGGCATCATGGGCAGCAAGATTGCGGAAGCTGTGGGGAGGAATCCCGAAACGAAGAACGACGTGATTCACGCGGCGCTGACGGTCGGTCTGATCATCGCTCTGTTGCTCTTGCTGCTGTTCGCGTTTGTGTTCCTCCTGCTGTATTTCAACCCGCTGCTCACGCAGTGAGCGCGCGACGCGCGAATTTCGCGAACGGGAGGACGCCATGCGGCACATATTCATAGGGGTTACGGCGGCGCTCGTACTGCTGATCGGACTCGTGACGCTCGTCGTCGTTTGGATGGCGAACGAGGTGCGCGGGCAGATAAGGCGGCGCACGGCGGAGTTGATCACGCTGTACGACACCTTCAAGGAGCGCGAACGGGACGAGGAGAAGGACGCCGAGCTTGTTTCGGCTCCGCCCGCGGCGCCGCGGGCGGAGAGCGACGCGCAGACGGAGGCGCCGCAGGGCGCGTCCTCGGTCCTGCGCGAAACGGAACAGATCAGTTCGGCGCATTATCTGAACAGGGAACTGCCGCAGATGTACCGCGAGATTCGCAGCCAGTTCTACATCAACCCGGCGCAGGTACTCGAAGAACTGCCGATCGCGGATGTTTCAAACCGGGCGGAAGGCGGACCCGCGACGCGGCTTCTGCGGCGGATCGATTACGATACGGCCTTTGCGCTGAGCGGGCTGCCGGCCCGGGAACAGCATCGTCTGCTGTCCGAGGTCGCGGACGACGAGATGCGGGCGCTTCTCGCGGAATTCGATCGGAGCGAGGAAGATTTCGACATCATCGGCTTTTGCGACTTCCTGCGGCTGAAAGCGTCCGGCGAGCCGCATCCGGTCGTCATGTACGTTCCCGCGGACATGTTCAAATACAGGATATTTTCGGACGATATCGAAGTCGTGGCCGACGCGAACATCTGCGACGGCGTTCAAATCGAGGCGGACAACCTGATCTACGACTTCGCCATAAAGGATAGGGAAATCAGCTGATGTCAACGGATACCACGGGAAATCTCGGAAAGATACTGGCGGAAAAGATCGACGCCATCAAAGACGGGCGCAACGTCTACGCGACGGGGCGCGTGCGCATGGTGCGCGAATACGTGGCGGAGGCGGACGGGCTCGAGGGCGCCGCGTACTTCGAGCGCGTGCAGGTCGGCGGCGACGCGGAAGGCTATGTGGACGCCATAGGGCGCAACACGGTACTGATCAACCTCACGCACGTGGGCGAGAAGCTTCACGTGGGGGACAGGGTCGTCGCGATGGGCCGGCCGTTCTGCGCGCGCTATTCCAAGGACGCGGTCGGACATATCATAGACATGTTCGGGACCGAGAAGATGCTCGGCCGGACGATGGCGGACCGCGTCGATATCCCGCTCGAATCCGAGCCCATACCGATCATGCGGCGCAAAGCGGTCACGCGCCCGCTGCTCACGGGCATCGCGGGCATCGACATGCTCTACCCCATAGGCCGCGGCCAGCGCCAGCTCATCATAGGCGACAAAAAGACCGGCAAGACGCAGATCGCGCTCGACACCATCGTCAACCAGAAGGGCCAAGACATCCTCTGCATCTACACGGCCATAGGCAAGACGAAGAAAGAGGTCAAGGACATCTACGCCCAATTCCTGAAACACGGGGCCATGGTCTATACGATCATCCTAGCGGCTTTCAACGACGATCCGGCGCCCGTGCTGCGCTCCACGCCCTACGCCGCGCTGTCGATCGCGCGGATGTACATGGAGCGGGGGAAGGACGTGCTCGTCGTCATCGACGATCTGAAGCGCCACGCGGACATCTGCCGCGAGATCGCCCTGCTCATGGGCAAGATGCCGGGCCGAGACGCGTATCCGCCCGACATCTTCTATTCCCACTCGCGCATGCTGGAGCTGGGCTGCCAACACGTAAACGGCGGTTCCGTCACCATCCTGCCGATCTGCGAAACAAAGGGCGGGGACATCACGGATTACATCTCCACGAACATCATCTCGATCACGGACGGGCAGATCGTCCTCTCCGGGAAGAACTTCGAAAAGGGCCAAAAACCGGCGATCCACTACGGGCTGTCCGTGTCCCGCCTCGGCGGCGCGGTGCAGAATCCGGCGCTCAAGAAGGCGGGTCCGCCGCTGCGGCGCGAACTGCTCTCGTATCTGGAACAGCGCGAGGTCTTTGAACTCACGAACATCGACGAGATGGGCGAGGCGATGCGGCGGCGC
The DNA here is from genome assembly GCA_031278255.1 of Eubacteriales Family XIII. Incertae Sedis bacterium. Taxonomy (GTDB): domain Bacteria; phylum Bacillota; class Clostridia; order Peptostreptococcales; family Anaerovoracaceae; genus JAITLA01. Next base: position 4,124 of record JAITKU010000042.1, read on the forward strand.
ATACGGCGCGGCGCGGAGATACTGGAGATGCTCAAGCAGCACAAGTTCGCCGTGCGCACGGAGGAAGAGATGCTCGCCGCCGCGAACGCGATCGGCGCGGGGGACGCGCAATGAACGTCAAATCCGTCGTGAAGGTGATGAATTTTCATGCCCTGCTGCGCGTGGAGAAAGCGCGCAAGCAGGCCGTCGTGCTGAGCAGCATGCGCTTCGAGCTGGAGAAGATGCTGCGGAGCGTCGCGCTCAACCGCAACCTGCGGCTGGACAAGCTGCTGAAACTGCCCGACGCGCGTCTGCCCGCGCTGCGCATCTATCTCGGCAGCGACTACGGCTTCTGCGGGAGCGTCAATTCGTCCGTGTCGAGCGTTCTGGCGCGGGACGCGGACGCGGAGAAGATCGTGATCGGCAAGAAGATCCGAGGGCGCGGGGACGTCAGCCTCAGCCTCACCTGGGACGCGTATTACCGGGACGTCGGACGCGTACTCGGTTACTTCACACGCGCCGTGCGGGAACAGCCCTGGTCGGCGGTCGAGTTGGTGTACAACCGCTACAACAACGTGGGCAGCGTCGGACTCGACCGCCGCAAGATCTATCCCGTGAACGCGGACGGCTTCAAGGAGGCCGGCGACGGGGGCGAAAGGGCGGACTACATCATCGAAAGCAATATCACGGGTCTGCTCGAGGAGATGCTGATCGCGTACAGCTTCTACGAATTCCGCATCGCGGCGGCGAGCGCCTACGCCTCCGAAAACACCCTGCGGCAGTCCTCCACGCAGGATTCCATAAAGAAACTCGACGAACGCGAAGCGGAAGAAACGCGCGTGGAGCGAAAGGAAAAGAACGAGATCGCCTTTCGCAAGACCATAGACAATTACACGAGACGGAACATGCCGGCGCGGGAATGAAGAACGCGCGCGGGAGAGGGGTTGGAAACATTGGAAGAGACGTTAAGGGAAGGGGAGTCCGCCGCGGAGCGCGTCGGGGTCTTGCTTTCGGAGGAAAACCGCGCCGAGGGGCGCGTCGGGAAGATCCTCTCGGTTTCGAGTCTGAAAGCGGAGATCTTTCTTGAAAACACAAAGGTCGGTCTGCGCGACCTCGTCCGGACGAGCGACGCGGACGGCGGCGTGTTTTTCGAGGTCGCCGAGGTGAACGGAAGCGTCGCCTCCGCCGTCTGTCTGGGCATGACGAACGGCCTAAAGCGCGGCACGGACGTGTATCTCTCCGCGCGCGGACTGCGTATGCCGTACAACGACGGCATTCTGGGGCATGTGTTCTCGCCCTACGGACTGACGATGGACGGCACGCCCGCGCCGCTCGGCGCGACGCGCAACATCTACGAGCGAAGCCTCGCCATGGACGAGATCGTGATCGACGGGGACATGCTGCGGACGGGCATAAAGGTTCTGGACTTCTTCGCGCCCATGCGCAAAGGCTTCAAGATGGGGCTTCTGGGCGGCGCGGGCGTGGGCAAGACCGTGCTGATCAAGGAATTGATCCACAACGTCTACCGGGGCCTGCGGTCCAACTCCGTATTCGCCGGCGTCGGGGAGCGCAGCCGCGAGGGGCGCGATCTCTACGACGAGATGCAAGAGGCGGGGCTGTTCGACAAGATCGCGATGGTGTTCGGGCAGATGGGCGACAACGCCATGAGCCGGAGCCGCGCGGGATACGCCGGACTGACGCTCGCGGAATATCTGCGCGACGAAAAGAAGCAGGACGTCCTGCTCTTCATAGACAATGTCTACCGCATGGTGCAGGCCAACGCCGAGATCGCCGCGGAGCTCGCGCGCATGCCCGTGGAAAGCGGCTATTCGCCCTCGCTGCTCACGGAGATCAGCGAGGTGGAGGAGCGGATCAACTCGACGGAGGACGGTTCCATCACCTCCTTTCAGGCGATCTTCATCCCCGCCGACGATCTGAACGACGGCGCGGTCCACGCCATAAGCGGGCATCTGGACGGGCAGGTCGTCCTTGACCGCGGCGTGGCCGAAAAAGGCATCTATCCCGCCATCAACGTATTCGCGACGAACTCACGCATCATCGACCCGGAGATCGTCGGCCGGCGGCATTTCGACCTGGTCGAATCCGCGCTGGCCTGCTTCTCGCGCTACGCCGATCTGGAGCAGATCGTCGCCGTCCTCGGCATAGACGAACTGACGGCGGAGGATTACAACACCTTTTTCCGCGCGCGCAAGCTGCGCAACTACTTTTCGCAGCCGATGTTCGTGGCGGAGCAATACACGGGCATACCGGGGGTCTTTGTCCGCATCGAGGACGTGCTCGACGACGTGGCCGCCATCGTGTCGGGCGAACTCGACGGTACGGACGAACAGGAGTTCATGTACATCGGCGCCTATCTCGCCGAGGGGCGGAACGCGGAGGGACGGAACGCGGAGGCCGAAAATGGCTGAGAAAGGCCTTCCCGAAAAGGAACGCAAAGGCGCGGGCGCGCCGAAGGCCGCGCTGACGGGACGCATGCGCGCCCACGTCCTGCACTACGCCGAGGGACTGACGGACATCGAACGCGTCCACGCGATCCGCATCGGCGATCCCGGATACAACCTGCTGATCATGGACGACTACGCGCCCGTGATCGGCATGGTGCGGGGCACGGTGCGCATACTGTCCGACGAGCGCGAACTCGTCATGGAGGGCATCAAGGGCTTCTACCGGCTGCTCAAGAACGACTTCACCTTGCTGATTCAGCCCGGCGACGCGGACGAGCGAACGGCGGTCGGCGTCGCGCCGCGCAGGGGATAAGGGATGGGAATGACGAATCTGAACGACAACTTGACGCGCGTGCTGATCCTCATGGCTTCGCTCGCCCGGCCGGTGTACATCATCGTGGGCGCCACGCTCGTCGCGAGCGCGATCCTCCTTCCGCTGTGCCGGCGCACCTGGCTGAACAAGCCGTCCTTCAGCTGGCTCGGCATCTTCTGTTACCAGAGCCCCGCGGGCTGCGTGCGCATCGCCTGCGCGTGGACGAAACTGCTCGTCCTGCTCGTCCTGCTCGCGGAAAACCGCGTACTCGGGCTTGCGGAATACCTCATGCTGATCCTGCCGGGTCTGCTCTACGCCGCTTTGTCCAAATCGCCCGCGGCCTTCGCGGGCAAGTTCATGTGGACCGCGCTCGAGACGACGGGTCTGCTCGCGGTGAACATCCTCTGCGGCTATATCGTGGAAATGAAACCGGACTTCGGCTACGTGGTCATCTACGCGCTGCTTTCGGTGTTTATGGGAATCTTCGGAATCTATCTGTTTCTCAGGGAGCTGCACGCGATTTCCATGGAAAGGAGGCGCGGCATCGATGTCTGAAGACAAGGCCCCCCGCGCGGGCAAGAGCGAAAAAGCCGCCTTCCCCTTCCGCTCGGCCGCGCGCGCGAAGCGCGGGGGCTTTCAAAAGCGGCGGCGGGCCGTTTCGGTGCTGGTGCCGACGCTCTTCGTCGTCCTCGCGGCCATCGCCGCGTTTTTGTTCGTCCGCGGCGCGATGCGTTACGACTTCGACGGTCCCGCGAGCCAGTTCTACGCCGGCGGCGAGTTCAAGATACCGCGGGACGCTTTCATGCGGCGCGCGGACGGCGTTTCGACGATCTTTTACGACACCATAGAGCGCGACGCGGCGAATCTGCCGATCTATTACACGGAGAAGCGAAGCCTCGTCCTGCCGAACGACATGGCCTATTACAACCCGAGAAGCGGCGTAAGCGCCAAGATGGATTACTTCTCCGAGTTGCGTTACGACGCGGACGGCGCCGTCGCGGCGGCACGCGGCGGCACGACCCGCAATCCGAACATGGGCTTCTTGTACGACGGAAAGGACACCTTCGTATTCCTCGAGCCGATGACCGTGCGTTTCAACAATTACAAAATAGAACTCTCCGCGATGAGCTACGCGGAAGCGGTCTACGACGGACAAATCATGCTCTACGACCGCGAGAGCGGCGCGTTCACGATGGAAGCGCCGACGGGCGCCGCCGTCTGCGAATCCGTTGGGGGCGATTACGTCATATCGCTGCTGAGCGATTACTTTGAAAGGGCGGACGGGTCGCGCCTCCTGCTCTTCACGAAGCCGGAGCTGCTCACTTCCTATTTCGAGTAGGCGTCCGTATACGAGGGACAATCTTATGAATTCAATGAAGAGGGTGATTATCGGCGGTGTGGCGCTGATCGCGCTGACGATCTTCGTATTCGTTACGGCGAGCGGCATGACGAGCGTTTCAACGCTCGACGAGGACGGATACGCGGTCCCCGACGCGTCGGGGATTCTCAAGTCGCTGGAAACCGGAGAGGGCGCCGCCTTGGCGCTTTTGCCCGTTTTCGAGGGCGACGAAATCCACGCGAGCCTCGGCCGATATTATATCGGGGCGGACAAAACGCCGCTGGACGGCGCCTTTCCGATCTACATACGGGGCGGCGCGGGGCTTCGCTTCAACACAGACGCGGAAACGCTGGTTTCCGCCGACGCGGAGATCGTGCCGAGCTTTTCCGGGCTTTATATGGTGGACGGCCATACCTACAACGGCGACGGCTCCCCGGCCGATTCCGAGGAATTTGTGTTTGTCGCGCTCAAAAACGGGCTGTACATGAACACGCAGCCCGCCGTGTTCCAAAACGCCGCGGGGCGCTTCGAGATTCCCGCGAACGGTATTTTGTATTTCTCGGAATCCGCCTTCCGCTGGTACGCGCCCGTGAACGGCAGCCTGTCCATGGGCAAGTCGGAATCGGTATTCGACGCGACGTTGACGGTCGGCGCGCACAGCTACGACTATATCGATCTGCTCGATCTCTTCGGACTGCTTCGCGCGGGCGGAGACCCGGGAGAGGACCCGCTCACGCCGGAAGAGACCCCCGAGGAGGACCGGCGCGACGGCGGAAGCGACGCCGAAAAGGGCGGCAACCCGCTCGCGCCGCAGCCGGCGCCCGCGCCCGCGCCGCAGGTTCCGGACTCCGCGTCGGGGAGCGGCGCCGCGCCCGCGCCGGAGCGCGATCCCGCCGGGGCGCCGGAAGAGGCGCCGGGCGAAAAGCCGGATTCGGTCCCGAAACCGGGCGGAAACGCGGGCGACGCGGCCGGCGAAACGGACGGGAACGCGGAAAGCGGGACGGACGCGGACCAAAGCGACACCGATTCCGGCTCCGACTCGTCCTCCGCGGGGGGAAGCGCGAGCGAGTCCGGCGGCGGAAGCTTGATTCCCGAAACGCCCGCGCCCGCGCCTCCCGCGGACGTGCCGGGCGGCGGCGCCGGCACCCCCGGAACGCCCCCGGACGCGCCGAAGCCCCCGTCCGGCAATCCCGGCGGCGAAGACACGGGCGGCGACGAAAACACGGAAGCCGGCGCCGGCGAAGGCGGCGACACCCTCTACGAGGCCCCGACGGTCACCTTCGGGGCCATCAAGGCGTGGACCTATGCCGTCGGCGGCGAACTCGATGTGCGCGACCCCGCCGGCCTCATACAGCGCGGCGTGAAGATCACGGTCTTCTCCAAGCTGAAAAACACGCCCGGAAGCGGAGACGCGGTGAGCGAACACACGGACGACGCGGGGAGGACCCTGCATGTCTACGAGGCCCACAACGCGGACGGGACCCCGCGCAACGAAGGAAAGACCGCCGTATTGCGCAAAACCTACAACGGCGGGCAGACGCTCGCGCTCTCTCCGCTCCAGCCGGGCGGCACCTTCTACGTGCAGATGAGCTATCGCTTCAACGAGGAATACAAGACCGGGGCGATCGATCCCGAAACCGGCGAGGAACTCGAAGCCTACCGCCGCGTAACGGTCTATTCGGACTTCATCGAGATCAAGACCCTGGACGATCTCAGCGCGCTGCACGGCGTGCATATCGACTACGAAACGGTCTACGCCGCCTCGGCGACGGCGATGGAACTGGACGCCATCAAGCTGACCAACACCTCCGACTACGAAGCGCCCGTCCCCGGGGCGGACGGCCTGCCGCCGGCCTTCGACTGGGAGAACTTCAAGAAAGACTCCCTGCCCTACGTATACCGCGTCACCTACGCGCTGAATGCCGAAGACAAGGACGGAAATCCGCTCGGGGGCGCTCCGATCAACATCCTGCTGGGCGCGGCCCAACTGCAAAAGGCGCAGAGCGCGGGCGGCGCGCATTTCCTGTCCGCGACGCCCAAGCTCGCCTCCGATACGCGCTACGGCTACGGCCTGAACGCGACCGACCGCTGGGGCAACGAGATTCCGATGCTGGTCGGCGCGGGGAATGAAAGCACGGCCTCTTTCAAGGACACGATCTACACGCGCAAGATCACGCCCTCGGTGCGGATCGTCGAGGAAGAAAACGTCACGGACAAACTCACGCTGCGCGTCAAGGTGTCCGACCCGGACGGCGCGCTCGCGAAGGACGACGGCAAGGTCCTGCCGCTCACGCTCACCGCCCTCGACGGCGACGGACAGCCGGCCCCGCTCTACGGCGAATGGAAAGAAGGCGGATCGGGCGGCTTTGGCCACAACCCCGACGGCACGCCGGCCGCGGGCACGCCGCCCCTCTCCCTGGAGGATCCGGAGGACGGCAAGGACTACGTATTCAGGGTGGACAGCCTCGCCTTCGCGCGGACCTATACCTTCAATTGCGTGGGCGCCCATGACCCGCAGCCGGACGCGGAGCGCGTGGGCGAAACGCCCGAGACGCTGCCGCGCGAGGAGAACGTCCTCATGGGCTCGCTGCGCGTCTACACGGCCGCGCTCACGAGCGGCGGCATCGGCTTCGACAGCGCGGTCCCGTCAAGCGGACTCTTCGATACCCACGCGGTGATTACGGCGCGCATGAACCGGAACACGACGGAAAGCATCCTGCCGCTCGTAGACGAATTCCGCGTCAGCGTCCTCGAAACGGCCACGGAGACGGTCAGAGCCCAATACACCCTCCGCATGTCGGACCTGGACAAACAGCTCGGGGCTTCCGATTTTACATACGACCCGGCAACAGGCTCCGTCGTCATCTCCGCGGGCGACGCGCTCGAGCCGCGCGTCGAACTCGTGGGGACCGAACTCGATCTGACGGGCGCGTCCTCGCTCTGGCACGCCCTCCTGATCCGCTCCTCGACCGATCCGCTCACGGAGGTCACGACCTACACGCAGCCCGCGCAGATCAAGCTGAGCATCCCCGAGAACACCCTCAAGACCTCGACGCAGCACACGATCCGCATAGAATCCGTCGTCGTCAAGGGCAGCGCG
>JAITKU010000103.1 GCA_031278255.1 Eubacteriales Family XIII. Incertae Sedis bacterium
CCCACTGACGCCTATGTTTTGAGGGGCGGCGGGCCAAGCCCTTGTCCCCTCAAAACATCCGTTCAACAATTGAAGTGCGCCTTTGGCGCTTCAATTTTGGACGGAGCCAAAATTGAATCGGCGGGATTTGCGGAAGTCCTGCAAAAGGAAAGGGGATTGCTATGCGCTATGAGGAATACATCAAACAGGTCTTGGACGATTTTGCCGAGGAAAGCCTGATCAAGCCCGCCGATTTTCCCGCCATGGATATGTACGCGGATCAAATCGCGGACTTTTTCGGAAAACACTTTCATATGTACGCGGAAGAGGGGAAAAAGGGGACCGACGCGGCGCTCACGGAGGCCGTCGTTTCAAGCTGCGTAAAGCGCGGCGTGCTGCCGCGTCCGGTCAAGAAGCGGTACACGCGGGATCATGCGGTCATCATAACCATGCTGTTTTATATGAGGAACATCTTCCGAATGAACGAGATCGAGCGCGTTATGCGGCCGTTTATGGACAACCACGCCTCCACCCTCGACGACAAGATAGACTTTCTCAGGCTCTACACGGCCATAGAACCCGTTCTGAGGCGGGATCGGGCGCGGTTTTCGCGGGAGATACGCGACGGCGTCGCGGACGTAAAGGCCGCCATTCGAGACGAGGGGCTGGAGGACGACGACAACACGGAGCTTCTGCTTTTGCTTCTGAGCCTTGCCGTGCGCGCGGACACGGCGCGCTACGCGGCGCGGAAGCTGCTGCGCGAATACTTTGCGAAGCCCGCCGCGCGCGGCAAACCCGCCAAGGGGCAGGCGGCGGAAGCGACGGAAAAGAAATAGCTTGCATAAAAATAAACAGCGATGTATAATTATAAACAATATCATACATCGCCATGGCCCGCGCGCTCTGCGATTCCGCGCGCGAACGCTTAGTGGGAGAAAGAATGAGCGGAATTTTATACCTTGCGGACGGGACCGCATTCACGGGGAAGGGTTTCGGCGCGCGCGCGACGCGGGTCGGCGAACTTGTGTTCAACACATCCATGACCGGCTACCAGAAGATTTTGACGGATCCCTCCTACAAGGGCCAGATCATCAACATGACCTACCCGCTGATAGGCAATTACGGTATCAATGAAACGGACAACGAATCGGAGGACATACACGCGTTCGGCCTCGTGGCGAAAGACATCGCGTTTCATCCCTCGAACAACCGTTCCGTCATGACCATAGACGAATGGCTCCTGCGCCGGAATGTGCCCGGCGTGTGGGACGTGGACACGCGCATGATCACGAAGAAGATTCGCGACGAGGGCACGGTGAAGAGCGTGATCAGCACGGAGGGTATCGACTTTGCGGAGGCGAAGCGGCTCTGCGACGGGAGCGCGCTCAGGCAGGATTGGATGAAAGAGGCCGGCACGAAGCGGCGGTTTCGCGTAGAGGGCGCGGGATACCGGGTGGCGGTTTTGGATTTCGGCATCAAGACTTCCATACTGCGCGCCCTGTCGGGCAGGGGCCTGGACCTGCACGTGTTCCCCTACGGAAGCACCGCGGAGGAGATCCTCGCGATCGATCCCGACGGGGTATTTTTGTCGAACGGTCCCGGCGATCCGGCCACGGCGCGGGAGGGCGTGGAAACGACCCGCGCGCTGCTCGGAAAGCTGCCCCTCTTCGGTATCTGCATGGGCCACCAGATATTGGCCTTGGCCGCCGGCGGGCGCACATACAAGATGAAATACGGGCACAGAGGCGGCAACCACGGCGTTCGCGACGCCGCCGCCGGCCGCTCGGCCATCACCTCGCAGAACCACGGTTTTGCGGTGGACGAACAGAGTCTGCCGGCCTGCGGCATGATCGTTACGCACAGGAACCTGAACGACGGCACGGTGGAGGGAATGCGGCACGAGAGCCTGCCCGCTTTCTCCGTGCAATACCATCCGGAAGCCTCGCCGGGGCCGAACGACTCCGCCTATCTCTTCGATCGCTTTTTGGAATTAATGAAAGGCGGTGAGTCCGCATGGCAAAAAACGGCGCGCTGAAAAAACTGCTGATCATAGGCTCCGGTCCCATCATCATAGGACAGGTGGCCGAGTTCGACTACGCAGGCACGCAGGCTTGCAAGGCCATCCGCGAGGAGGGTATCGAAACCGTACTCGTGAACAGCAACCCCGCCACCATCATGACGGACCCCGGCATAGCGGACAGGGTGTACATGGAACCCTTGACCGAGGAAGCCTTGATCGCGATACTCGAAAGGGAACGGCCCGACGGGATCTTGGCGGGCTTCGGCGGACAGACGGGCCTGAACCTCTCGATGGCCCTCGAAGAACGCGGCGTACTCGCGCGCCTCGGCGTGCGTCTGCTCGGCGCGGGCCGGGACAGCATTAAGCGCGCGGAGGACCGCGAGGCGTTCAAGGAACTGATGCTCGCGATCGGGGAACCCGTGCCGCAAAGCGCGATCGCCACGGACCTGCACAGCTGCAGGGCTTTCATCGAGGAGGTCGGCTATCCCGTCATCATACGGCCCGCCTACACGCTCGGCGGCACGGGCGGCGGGATCGCCTCCTGCGACGCGGAACTGGAACTGCTCGCGCGGCGTGGCATGGAGAACAGCGCGATCGGTCAGATTCTGCTCGAACGCTCGGTGGCGGGCTGGAAAGAGATAGAATACGAGGTCATGCGCGACGCGAAAGACAACTGTATCATCGTCTGCGGCATGGAAAACTTCGATCCCGTGGGCGTGCATACGGGGGACAGTATCGTCGTCGCGCCCATACAGACGCTGCGGGACGAGGAGTACCAAATGCTCCGGGACGCCTCGCTGAAGATCATCAGAAGCCTCGGGATAGAGGGCGGCTGCAATGTGCAGTTTGCGCTGAATCCAAAGAACAGCGAGTACGTTGTGATAGAGGTAAACCCGCGGGTAAGCCGTTCCTCGGCCCTCGCGTCCAAGGCGGCCGGCTATCCGATCGCGAAGATCGCGGCGAAGATCGCCCTGGGCTACAGCTTGGACGAACTGAAAAACTACGTGACGCAGAAAACGAGCGCCTGCTTTGAACCGACGCTCGACTACTGTGTCGTGAAATTCCCGAAATGGCCCTTTGATAAATTCGGCGGCGCCTCGCGAAAGCTCGGCACGCAGATGAAAGCGACGGGGGAGGTCATGGCCATATCGCGGACTTTCGAGGACGCCCTGCTGAAAGCGATCACCTCCCTCGAGGTCAAGATCGAGGGTTTGCGCCTCGATTCCCTGCGCCGCCTAAGCGGCGAGGCGCTGCGGCGCAAGATCGACGCCTGCGACGACGAACGCCTCTTCGCGATCGCGGAGGCCCTGCGCCGCGGGACGGATATCGAAACGCTGTACGCGCAAACGCGCGTGGATCCTTGGTTTTTGAACAAGCTGGGCAATATCGTGCGCATGGAAAAGGCGCTCCAAAGCGAGGAATTGACGGTCGAACTCTTGCGCGAGGCGGAGCATATGGGCTTCGTGGACAACGAGATTCTGCGGCTGTCCGGCGTTCCGCGTGAGGTCTTGCAGGACATTCGCATATACAACGACATATTCCCCGTATACAAGATGGTCGATACCTGCGGCGGCGAGTTCGAGGCCGTCACGCCGTATTTTTATTCATGCTTCGACGCCGAGGACGAGAGCCGCGTATCGAAGCGGGAAAAGATACTCGTCGTCGGTTCCGGCCCGATCCGTATCGGGCAGGGCATCGAGTTCGACTACTGCTGCGTGCAGGGCGTGTGGGCCATCAAGGAACTCGGTTACGAGGCCGTTATCATAAACAATAACCCCGAAACGGTGAGTACGGATTTCGATACGTCGGACAAGCTCTATTTTGAAGCGCTGCATATGGACGACGTGATGAATGTCGTGAAGCATGAAAGACCTTTCGGCGTCGTGCTGCAGCTCGGCGGCCAGACCTCCCTGAACATCGCGGAGAATCTCGCGAAGCGCGGCATACGCATACTCGGCACGCAGTTTAAGTCCATAGATCTGGCCGAGGATCGCGAAAAATTGCGGCTCCTGCTCGGCGAAATGGAGATACCCACGCCGGCCGGCTATTCCGTGACGGATGAGGCGGAAGCCTTTGCGGTGGTTGAAAAACTCGGATATCCGCTCGTCGTGCGGCCCTCCTACGTCATAGGCGGCCGCGCCATGCAGGTTGTCTACAGCGATGCGGAACTCAGAAAGTACATGGAGGAAGCCGTATCGCTCTCGACCGAACATCCCGTGCTGATCGATCAGTATATCGAGGGCAGGGAAGCGGACGTGGACGCCGTGGCGGACGGGGAGGACATCCTGATCCCGGGGCTTATGGAACACGTAGAGCGGACGGGCGTGCATTCCGGCGACAGCATATCCGTCTACCCGCCGCACACGTTGCCGAACGCGGTTGCGGACCTGCTCGTAACGTACACGCGCAGGATCGCGCGCCGTCTGCAAGTCGTCGGACTCATCAATGTACAGTACGCCTGGGCGGGCGACAGGGTCTACGTCATAGAGGTCAATCCCCGCGCGTCGCGCACCGTGCCCATACTCAGCAAGGTGACGGGCGTTCCGATGGTGAAGCTGGCCGTCGCCGCCATGCTCGGAAAGAAGCTGCGCGATTCGGCCTACGGCGTCGGCCTGTACCGCAGGATGAAGCTCTACGCGGTGAAAGTTCCCGTGTTCTCGGGCGCGAAGCTGACGGATGTCGATGTCGCGCTCGGGCCTGAAATGCGCTCTACGGGAGAGGTTCTCGGCGTGGACCGGGATTTTGCCGGCGCCGTCTACAAGGGCTTCCTCGCCGCGGGTATGCGGATACCCGTGGAGGGCGGCTTCTACGTCGGTCTGCGGGCGCCCGACCGGAACGCGGAGACCGCGAAAACCCTGCGGGAATACCTGCGCCTCGGCTTCAAACTCTACGCCTCGGAGGGGACGAGCCGATTCATGGAAGAATACGGAATCGACGCCGAGACGATAGGCTTTGCGGAGGTCATGCGGCGGACGGGCGAGGAAATCTGCGGCCTGATCAACGTGCCGGAGGTGGCGAACAAGCCCGGCAGCAACTCTTTTGATATACGCAGGAAAGCGATAGAGCGCGGTCTGCCGGTGCTGACCTGCATGGATACGGCGCGGGCTTTCCTCGAAGCCATCAAGTTGAAAAAAGCCGGCGCCGCGCTGCAATACAGGACATTGGAGGAATACCTCGGCGATGTTGAATCGTGAACCGGATTATTACAATATATTACAAGTACACCACGACGCGGAAAAGGATGTCATAGAGGCCGCTTACAAATGCCTCTCGAAGATGTATCATCCCGACCTGAACCGCGCGCCGCTCGCTTCGGAACGCATGAAAGAGATCAACATGGCTTACCGGGTTATCGGCAACGAGGCGCTTCGCGAGGAGTACCACAGGACGTGGCTGCAGAGGAACGCGTGGAAAACCCTTTCCGAGCGTGAGACGGTGGGCCGGCGCGCTTTTGAGAACAAGGAAGCCTACGACGCCTACGGCATGTTGGATTCTTTCTTTCGGGAAACGATGAATGAGAAATGGGAGGACGCCTATCGACGTCTGACGCGTTCGGACCGTGAAAGTGTCGGTTTCGATGCCTTTCTCGATTGGAAGCGGGCCGTTCACGCCGTCTACAGGCTGGGAAATTATCATATAAGCTATTTCAGGAAATACAGCGACTGCCGCTACGGGGACAAGGCGTATTCCAAAATTTATCATTTTATTGTGCGCGTCACGGAGTTGCAGCAGGTGACGGGGCGGATCGTGGAGAGCAGCAGCCACAAGTACGTGGCCGTTGACGGCGGCGCGCTGCGCGTGTGCCTCGGCAGCAACGACCTGCGTCCCGTCACGGAAAAATTCCGCAAGCTGGCCCGCATGATCCCCGGGACTTCCGATCTCGACAGCCTGTACGCGAAAGCGATCGGCAAGATAGACGCCGGCACCGGCGTGTTGACGCGCGAGGGCTGGATTGAGGAGGCGGAGCGGGAGATTCATCGCAGCAACCGCTACGGCAGCCGTCTGTGCTTCGGCGTGTTCGGTTTCGCGCCGCAGTTGTCCGAGGACGGGGCGCTGCACGGGGAGGAAACGCTCGAAAATAACATCGCGTACATCTCCGCATTCCTGTCGAAGCACATCCGAAAGACGGATATACTCGGGCGTTGCTCCGATCTGGCGCTGGCCCTGCTGTTCCCCGAAACGACGCCGAGGGACGGAAAGCGCGCCCTCGAGAAGCTGGCGAGGCTTTTGGAGGGGGACAGCGGCGTCAGGGCGAATTTTCCCTGCCGGATATCCGCGGCCGTCAAGCGGCCGCCCGCGAACGGCGGCGCGGCGGAAACGCTGAACGCGCTCTTGAAAAAGGTGGGCATATTAAACTGACAGCCGCTTCCCGAATCGATTCGTCCGATCCGGAAAGCGGCTGTTTTGACAAAGGCGCTTGCGCCCTATTCTTTTTTGTCCAGACGTCTGCCCTTGCCGGCATCCGTCACGGGGGCGTAGCCCGTGAATTTCCGTTCCGTCGCGTTGCGTTTCATGGCGTTGAGCAGTTCGCCCCGCGCCTCGCGCAACGCTGTTTCGATCTTCGCGTCGAGGCTCTGTATAAGCCGCAACTTGGAGTCCGATGGCTCCGCCTCTCCCCGGTCGGCGGCCCTTGCTCCCTCCGCATCGTCGAGTCTGCGGAGTTCCCGCAGCATTTCCATGCGCCGGTCGAGCAGGGCGGGTAGGCTTTCCGGCCTGTCGAGGGCGCTGTAGATATCCTCGGTGAGCCGCAGACAGCTTGTCAAAAGCGCGTCCCTTTTCGCGATATAGGTTTCCGCTTTGCGGGAATTCATCAGAATTTACCCGCCCGCGCCATTCTCTCCGCCTGACGGAACGTGACTTTCAGTTCATCGACCATACCCAGCAGGGATTTCATGGAGGCGGTATCCTTGGCCGCGATCGCCTTGCCGAGTTCGCTGTGGATGAATTCGTACAGATCGTTCAGCGACAGCGATATGCCGTAACTCATGTCGAGCGACAGGGAAAGCGTCGAAATGACCTTTTGCGCCTTGGATATACAGTTGAAAGCCTTTACGTCCTCGGCCCTGCTCGTGAGGAAGATCGCCGTGCTGATCTGTTTGGAAGCCTCCTCGAAAAGCTTGACGATGATTTCTCCGTTCGTCATGGTTTCGAGGGATTGCGCCTTGTACTGCGCGTAGGGGTTATTAGCCGGAAGCGTCAATTTCAGTACCTCCCTTTTGTCGGCGGTTACGGTCTTGTCGTTTGTGAAGTCGCTGCTCACGAACTCTTCTGCCCGAAGTATTGCGTGATCAGGTTGTTTTGCTCGTTCAGTTTGGAGAGGGCTTCCTCCATGGCGGAGAACTGCGTCCACAGCCGGCTCTCTTCTTTCTCAAGCTGCTCCTTGAGCGCGGTGATGCGCTTGTTGTGGTTCAGCATCTGCGTGTACAGGGTGTTCTCCGTTTCGGAGAGCGTGGAGGGCCAGCCGGCTATCTCGATCAGGGAGCCGCGATATCCCTCTCCGCCCGTCGTGCGGACGGCGTTGTCGATAACCGTGTCGAGTTTTGTGGCCACGCCCTTGCTCGCGTTTGTGAAGAAGTCGCGCACCTGATCGGGCCGCGCCTCCAGTGCCGACTGCAGCTGCGCCTCGTCCGTGATCTTCAGCTTGCCGTTTTCCTGCCAGCCGCCGTAGGTGATCCCCATGCTGTAGAGTCCGAAGCCGTCCGAGGTGGTGAGAAAAGCCTCCCGCATGGAGGACAGGATCTTGTTTACGGTGCTGTCGTTGAGCAGCATACCGGATTTTGCCTTTTCTTCCCAGAGCTTGATCTGGCTCTCGCTCATCGCGGCGCGCTGTTCCTCGGTCAGCGGCTCGTAGTCGCTGTAGGCCTCCTCGTTCGTCATACCGTGGAGGAGATCGACGAGGGCGTTGTAGTCCGTTACGAAGTTCTTGATGTTCTCTTTCAGGTCCGTCACGTCGGCCGCGAGCGTGACCGCCGTGCCGGAGGTCGCATTGGTTACATTGCCGTTGTTGTCGGTCTGCGGCGCCCATCCGTTGTTGGCATACAGCTCTTTGAGAGAGTAAGCGACGCCGTTTACCGTGAACTCGTTGCTCGCGCGCTCGATCTTCTGTCCGTCGATGTAGGCGATCGCGTTTTGGCCGTAGGTCGTAGTGGCGTTGTCGTTGCTGACCGGTATCAGGTCGTTGTTGTTATCGACGGGAAATGTGACGACACTGTTGGTTTTGTCTTTGGTTCCGACCTGAATGTCCGTGTTCTGCAAGCCCAAGGCCGCAAGCAGATTGCGGTTTGTATCGCCCATGACGATGTTTTCGCCCATACCCTGTTGCTTGGACGTGAGCGTGAACTTGTCCGTGACCTCCGAGTAGCTGAGCGTGACACCCGCCGTGCTGGAGTTGATCTTGCTCATCACGCTGTACAGGGATTCGTCTTTATCGATGGTGAAGCGCACGTCGTTTATGATGAAAGAGAAGTTGCTGCTTGTCAGTTCACGGGTTTGGTTGTATACGGCGTCATAGTATACGTATTGGTTCCCGTTGGTGTCGGTTCCGTACGGCACAAAGCTGCCTTTCAGCTGTGTTTCCAAGTCCGCGATAGAACTGTAGATGTCAACCTTGTTGGATTGTTTGTCATTGAAGCCGAGTACGCCGAGTCCGGTTGCCCTGTGCGCGTCCTCTTCCGCCTGCTTGACCCTGTTGTTGTAATTCTCCGTGGATTCGCCGTCGTTTTTCGTCAATGAAACGGTCGCCGGGGCGGTCGCGTAGCCCAAACTCACCCTGGAACCGTCTTTTGCCGTGAACCGGATGCCGTCGCCCGCGCTGTTGACGCTTACAGTGATTTGGGGATTGGTTATATTATAGTAGTCCTCAGCGCTCGGCGTGGCGTTCGTCGTCGTCGGCGGGTTTTCAAACAGCCTGTTCACGTTGATTTGCATCGCCATGCTCAGGTATTTGGTCGTGTCGT
>JAITKU010000285.1 GCA_031278255.1 Eubacteriales Family XIII. Incertae Sedis bacterium
CGCCTCTACAGGCGGCGGGTTTCAACGTTTCCGCCAAAGGAATCGCGGAAAATATGACAGTAAATATCGGTTCCGCAAGATTGATCATTGAAACCGATTCCACATTGGCAGACATCGAAAAACAAGCGTTTGCGCATTTTTGCTCCATATATGAAGCAATGCTTCTCAATAGTGAAGCGGGCGGGCGGATTTGTTTCATTATTCTGAATATAAGGACGCGGGATCGCGGGGGAATATATCGCGATAAGCGCAGCGGGGCAGGGCCGTACAATCGTTGAAAATATACGGTTTGAAGCATGGCATACACGGGTTTTGCGCCACGGTCCGAATCTGCCCGCAATGCAAATCGCAAGGGTACCGGCACAGTAATTGCTATAATTTACTGTAAACGTTTGACGGCATACGGGGGGGCGCAAAATATCGGCGCGCCGCCCGCGGTATGGGGATCGGGAGCCTTGCGCGCGGCGGAAAGGACCCCGGAAAAGGAAAGGAGGTCGGGACGCAACGGTTTCTTACGCGGCAATATTTCGGATGAGAGTACCGCGGTATCATCGGAACTTACCGGAAAAAGTAAGTAAGGAGGAGAAATTATCATGGCTGAAACAACTCTCAACAGTTCGCAGAAACGAGGGAGCGGCAAATCCGTGATCGTGATCGTCGGCTTCATGATTTTTGCGCAGTTCTTCGGAGCGGGCAACCTGATCTTTCCGCCTTTCCTCGGATTTGTGGGGGGAGGCAAGTGGATCGTAGGCTTCATATTCTTTTTCATCTTTGACGTAATCCTCGGTGTCATGGGGCTGGCCGCCTCCGGCAAATTCCCGCAGGTCGAGATCGGCGCTTATTATCGCCCGGGCAGGAAGTTCATGCTCATTATGGGCGGTATCGGCGTTTTCATCACCTCGGCCTTTGTCGTGCCTCCGCGCGCGGCGCTTACGTCCTATGAAGTGTTCCTGAAGCCCGTCATGGCGGGCGGTTTTGAGAACGTTGAGACGACGACGGGTCTGCAATTGCCGGCCGTCGTGTTCCTGCTCCTTTATTTCGGACTCGCGCTGCTCTGCGCGATACGGCCGTCAAAAGTCGTGGACATCATGGGCAAGTTCCTCACGCCCGCCCTGCTCGTCATACTCATCGTGGTTATCATCGTGGGTCTCGCGAATATGGGTTCGTCGGGGGTACGGCCCGAAGCCTATCCGACATCCTCACCGAGCCTTATCGCGTTCGGCGTCGCGCAGGGTTTGCAGACCTTTGACGGACCGACCGGAACGCTCATCGCGATCATCATCATCGTCAGTCTGCTCGGCAAGGGTATCAACAAGACCGGCGAACAGACCAAGATGATCATTAAGTCCGGTTTTGTGGCGGCGATTTGCCTCGGTGTCATCTACCTCGGCCTCGGACTGCTCGGCGCTTTCTACTCGAATGATCCGACACTCACGGCTCTGTTCGCGGAGAACGGCGGTCTCGATCAGACGTGGCTGCTCAACTACATCCTCAGCCGTACACTCGGGTTGGGCGGTACGGTTATCTTCGGTCTCGCCATCCTGCTCGCGACATTCTCGACGGCGCTCGGCTGCATAGGTCTCGCGTCCGAATTCTTCAGCAGGATTTCGGAACGCAAGATCAGCTACAAAACGGCTGTGTGCGCTTTCGCGATCATCGGCTTTGTCGTCGGCGTCATTCTGTCCACGACGCCCTCCGGCGTACAGACACTTTTGAACCTGACCCTGCCTTTCCTGCTCATTTCGATGCCCGTAACGGTCGTTTTAATCATCCTGAACCTGTTCTCGGAAAAGATCCGAAACGACAACGTATTCAGGGGCGCGGCCATAGCCGCCGGAATATGGGGCCTCGCGAGCGGTATCGCTTACCTCACGGCTTTCACGATCGGCGGCGGAGCCCCCGAAGCGCTTGCCGTATACGGCAGCGGTTGGTACGCCGGCTTCTTCTTCGGCCAATGGAACTTCATCTATACATTGACGGGCGACCTCGGATACATCCTCCCGGCCGTCATCGGCGCCGTTATCGGCGCTCTCATCAAGAAGGGCGGTTACGCGGAACGCCCCTATCTGCGTGAACACGCGGGTGACGACAGCTTCGATTTCGCGGCCCTGAAAGCCAAAAAGTCCTCGACCGGCGCGGCCTAGAAATCCGTCGGCGATACAGAAAGCGAGGGGGCTTCCCTCGCTTTCTTGTCACAGTTTCCCTTATCGGCGCAGAAAGGAGAAGAGAATGAGTGAGGTTTTGCGTGAAATCTTCAAGGATTATGCGGGTGCCGCGTGGCTGACGCATATCGAATCGGACCCCTCGCCCGAAGCTCGGAAGAGAATACCGGAGCTGCTGGAACAGCTGAAAGATTATCCGCTGGAACCCGGCAACGAACTCAGCTTTATCGACGACAGCACGCCGGCCGGCGTCACGCGCGAGGATATCGACGCCCCGCACGGCCTGCACCTGTATCATTACGAGCCGCAGGAAAAGAACCCCGCCGAGGAAAGGATTATCTATTACGTCCACGGCGGCGGCTACATGCGCGGAAACGAATACTGGTGTCGCGCGAACGCGGGCGCGCAGGCGAAGAATCTCGGACTCCCCGTCTACGCGTGCGAATATCGTTACATCCCCGCGAATAAATATCCGAAAGGCATAGACGATGTGGAGTGGGGCTGGAACTATTTGGTGAACGATCTCGGCTTCGATCCCAAGAAGATCATCATCACGGGAGAATCGGCCGGCGGGACGTATGAGACAGCCCTTATGGTGAGACTCAAGAGGCAGGGCCGGACCTTGCCGGCGAGTTGCGCCTGCATTTCGGGATTTCTCGATTTTGCGACCGAAGGCCCGTCTTATCGCCTCAATAACGGCATCGATCCGATGTTTTCGATAGACTTTGAGGCCATGCTTCCGTTCTATCTCGACGATGTTTCCATGGTGCGCGACCCCGAGGTCTCTCCGCGATACGCGGACTTCACGGGATTCCCCGAGACGATATTCTTTGTGGACGATACGGAGGTCTTTGTTTCGGACGCGCTCATCGCAGCGGATAAACTGCATAAGCTCGGCATTCGCACAGAGGCGTATATAACGCACGGACTCACGCATGTCTACGCGTTCGAGATGCCCGAATTGCCCGAATCACAGGTGTTTTACGAACGTATGCGGGCGTTTTTCGGACTGTGATCTGCGTGCGGCCTTACGCGAACTTCGCGTAGACGGCTTTCAACGCCGCTTCATAGTCTTTGTCCGCCACGGCGACGATGATGTTTGTTTCGCCGGCGCCGAAGCACGCGCCGTAAGGCTCGATCCCCGCTTCCGC
>JAITKU010000138.1 GCA_031278255.1 Eubacteriales Family XIII. Incertae Sedis bacterium
TCGAACACGCCGTCGGGCAGCTTCGCGTGCCGCGAGGTTTTCTTGTTGACGAGTCCGTACAGCACTTCGAGCGCGGCGTTGTCCGCGTATTCGGGCACAATTATGCAAACGGGTTCAACGCGCCTTTGGCGCTCCTCCGCTCGTTTATGCCCGGAGCGAGGCGAACGGGTGCTTCGCTGTCCGTTTTTCCGGCCGCGCTAAAGCGCGGGGAAAATGAGCAATACCCCGTGGCTTGCCACGCTTCCTTATTCATAAATAGGGTATTGAACCCATTCTCAATCCTTCCCATACCCGTTCGCTTGCGCACCTGCGTGTGCCCGGAGCGCAGCGAACGGGTATCCCCATGTACGCAGTAAATGGTTGGAAGGTGCCATGCGACTTGTCCCGCACGGATGTGCGGGGAAACTCCCCGGCTTCAGCCGGCCGGCGTTGACCGCCCCGCTCCCCCTCACATCCTCAGGACAAGCGGGCACAAGTCGTAACAAACCACCCACCGCACCAATACCCCGTGGTCTTGCCGCGAAACGGTTTATTTCCGCATTCTCTTGTACCGTTCCCCGTTACAATCCCAATTATTCTTTCAGTGCGGTCCGCAACACGGCCGAAATATTGATACCGGCCTCCGTAGCCTTAACGTCAAGCCATGAGGGAAGCGACACATTGCGCCTGAACGTGCGTTGCTCATGCGAACGGCGATAGGCGTCAAAGTCGACATCAATCAACGACACGAGTTCAAATTCAGCTCCGTCCAAATTTGAGCGCGGAGCGCATCCAAATTATTGAACGGAGCCAAAATTGAATTCCATATTTCGGAAAATAATTCTGAAGAAACCCTGCGCTTGGTTCGACAGGCAAAGGTCTTGCGCGCCATCGGCGACATGCGCGAGGAGGCCGGCGGGCGCGGTTATTTAAGCGACGAAGAGATTAACGCCGAAATCCGGGCATACCGCGACGAAAAACGGGAAAGCGCCGAATGACAAGGGTCGTACTCGACACGAACATCCTTGTCTCCGCGCTTTGGTCGAAAGACGGTAACGCCGCCAAGATACCGGATATGTTTATTCGCGGTGAACTGCCGTTGTTTTATGACGCGCGGATTTTGGCGGAATATAAGGCGGTGCTGAGCCGCCCGAAGTTCGCGTTTCGACACGCAAAAGTCGGACTCTTGATCAACAAAATCCGCGATGATGGAATAGCGGTGGTTCCCGCGCCTTGTGATTTGGAGTTTGCCGACGAGGCGGACAAGAAGTTTTATGAGGTTGCCAAAGACTGCAATGCTTTGCTGATTACGGGCAACTTACGGCACTGCCCGGGCGAGCCGTTCATTCAATCGACGGCTCGGTTTTTGAAGTAGTTGTCGGCGCCGACGGCAACCAAACTTACAAAAGGCGAAACTATTACAACAGCTTAACACAGTTATTCTCGCTTGTAAAAATGCGGTATTCCATCCGGCGGCATACCGCGAAATCAGGCGCGGACCGTCGGCGGTCAACGCAAGCGCAAACGCCGAGACGAGGGATTTGGATATTTAGAAATAATTCAGGGGATTTTGGTAGGCACCGTTCACCCTGACCTCAAAATGCAGATGATAACCCGTCGCGTTGCCGCTGATACCGACGGTTCCGATCTGTTGCCCCTGGGCGACGACATCCCCGACGGATACGAGGCGCGTATCGCAATGGGCGTAATAGGTTTCGAGTCCGTTGCCGTGGTTCAGCACGATCAGGTTGCCGTAGCTGCCCTTGTAGGCCGAGGTCGTGACCACGCCGCCGTCCGCCGCGTAGATCGGGCTGCCCTTGGGACTCCGCATATCCACGCCCAGATGTCGCCGGCTGCCGCGCGATCCGAAGCCCGACGAAATCTCTATGTGCGTGAGGGGACTGATCAGATTGCCCGAACCCGTGAAAGTCTCCAGCGGTTTCGTGCCGACCAAGGAGGTTTGCGGTTGCGGTTCCGCCGTGATAACGGAAGCGATTTCGGCGGACTCGACGACGATGCCGTTTTCCTTTGTAATCTGTCTCCGCGTTTCCTTGGCGCCGGGTACGCCCGCGACGAGTACCCGCGTCTGGCCTTTGTATAATTCATCCGAATTTTGATAGTTCGTTTGGAAAGCGATGGATTCGACTTCGCTCGCGATCTCCACCGTACGAATCGTCAGATAGGGTTTTATTTCATACAGATTGAGTTGCAGACCGATCTTGAGTTTCTCGGGGACCAGACCCGGATTCGCCCTGACGAGTTCCTCTTGGCTGATGCCGTTGGCCCGCGTGATCTCCCATGTGGTATCGCCGCTTTGAACGGTGTATATCTTGGGTTCCTTGGTTCCGGTCAAGATGTATGATACGGCCGCGTCCGCGTCCGTGATCTCCGCGTCCGCGGCGGAATCCGCAGCCTCCGCAATCCGCACGTCCTCTTTGATTTCGGCTTCCAAGAGTTCCGAGCCGCCGTTCAGGTAACTCGCTTTCACGCGCGCAAGAACGCTCTCCGCTTCCTCCTTGGACGCGAGGACCACGATCGGCGTGTCGTTTATGCGCAATTCCCACGCGGGTTGTTTCGTCTCCGCTTCCGCAGGCGCGGCTTCGCCGGGGGAAACCGCCTCCCGCGCGCTCTCTTCGGCGCTCGCCACCGTCCGAACGGACGTTTTTGCGTCCGCGTCCGGCGTCTGCGTCGCGGGCAAGGCCGAAATGCACAGCACCGCCAAAGCCGCGAAAACAAGCCCGCCGGCGGCGCCGGCGCACAAATTACGACCGAGAACGCCGAAACGCGCCGTAAGTTTGGCCGATACGAACGAGACGAGATCCGCGATGGGCGAAAAGACGATCACCGCCGCCGCTATGGAAATGAACCGCACCGTACTCGCCGCCCTTGAAAGCCGCGGCGATAAAAACGTCTCCGCACGCGCGCAAAGCGGCGCGGCGATATCCGCAATCCTGAGACCTTGGCGCTTTGCCGCCGCGACCGTCCGCGCGAGAAGCAAACCGGTCCTGCGCCGAAGTCGCAACAACCTGCCGCGAACGAAGCGCGCGCCGTCGCGCAGAGGTGCCGCGATTGCCGCAGGGGAATATGTCCTCGACGCTTCGCGAAGCGCTCTTTTGTCCGCAGTCCCGCGTGTGCGATTCCATGGATTCATAAAACAACCTCTCTGCAATATCCTCGGTTTCTTACTCCGACGGGCGGTAAAATCGAACGGCGGCGTCACCCTGCGCGGTCGAATGGGATATCCGCCACTTAAATAAAGGTTCGACCAATATTGATTTCCGTTGGAGTGCATGATTAATATTACAGAATTGTTACAGGAAAGTCAACGCATTTCTTGAATCTTCACAGAATTTTCACAGAATCGGAATCGCGCCGCAAAGGCGCAGGGCTTTGCGGCAGACACAGCGGCGCGAAGATCAAAGGCTTTCCCGAATCGCCGCCTCTATCCTCTCGGGGGTCGGAAATACACTTTCTTCCAGCACGGGACTGAAAGGGATCGGGCAGTAATAGGCGCCGACGCGTTTGATCGGCGCTTTCAGGCGAAACATCGTTTCGTCGGCCGCTATCCGCGCGGCGATTTCCGCGCCGAAGCCCGAGAAAGCGGCGGCTTCATGCACGATCACGGCGCGCCGCGTCTTTCGTACGCTCTCTCGGATCGCGTCCGTATCCAGGGGAGACAGGCTGCGAAGATCGAGTACCTCCGCGCTTACGCCCTCTGCGGCCAGCCTGTCCGCCGCATTGAGACACTGCTGCACCGTGCGGCCATACGTTATGACGCTTACATCCTCCCCGGCCCGCTTGACATCGGCGCATCCGAGCGGTACGATGTATTCCGTTTCGGGAACCTCGCCCTTGACGCGATAGAGTTTTTTCTGTTCCAAGAAGATCACGGGATTGTTATCGCGAATCGCCGATTTCAACAGGCCCTTGGCGTCGCGGGCCGTCGAGGGCACGACGACCTTGAGTCCCGGTATGTTCGTGTACAGGCTCTCAAGGGATTGCGAATGCTGTGCGGCCGCCCCCGTGCCGCCTCCGGCCGCGGCGCGCAGTACCATCGGCACCTTGACCGTGCCGCCGAAGAGGAAATGCAGCTTTGCCGCTTGGTTGATGATCTGGTCGATGCAGACGGAGATGAAATCGGAGAACATCAACTCGACGATCGGGCGCATACCCATCAGCGCCGCGCCGACGCCCGCGCCGACGAAAGCCGTTTCCGATATCGGGGTTTCGCGGACGCGTTCCGCGCCGAATTCCCGAAGCATACCTTTCGATACGCCGAAAGCGCCGCCGTATACGCCGATATCCTCTCCCATGAAAAACACGTTCTCATCGCGCCGCATTTCTTCGCACATCGCTTCGCGCACGGCCTCCGCATATGTAATCTCACGCATGGTCATCCTCCCGGGCTAAAACGTCAATCGCTGTAGGTTTCCGCTTCGAGTTCCTGCGGCGAGGCCGCGGGATAGGGGCAGGCTTCGGCATAGGCCGTCGCTTCGGCGATCACCGCCGAACTTCTCTCGTCGATCGCTTCTATGTCGGCCTCGGAAAAGCCGTTTTCGCGCATGACCTCCGAGAAGCGCGCGATGGGGTTTTTCGATTGCCAGTACGCGATCTCCTCTTCCGTTCGATATTGGTTGCCGTCGCTCTTGGAATGTCCGCTCGTGCGGTAGGTGTGTTCCACGACGAACGCGGGTCGTTCCTCTTCCGTAATATATGCGCGCGCCGCGGCAACGGCCGCGTATACGGCCAGCACGTCGTTGCCGTCCGTTTCCGTGCTGCGGATGCCGTAGGGATAGCCGCGCTTCGTCAAATCGGTGTCGTTGACCGCCCTTTCGAGCGGCGTACTCATGCCGTAACCGTTGTTCGTGCAGATGAAGAGCAAGGGCAGCCGCCACGTTGCGGCGAGATTCATGGCCTCGTGTACGGCACCCTCGTTGGAGGAACCGTCGCCGAAAAAGACGGCCGCAATGCGGTCTTTTTCCCCGCGCAGTTTAAATGAAAGCGCCACGCCGCACGCGATCGGGCAACCGGCGCCGATTACGCCGCCCACGCCGAGCGCGTTCACCCCGACGTTTGCTATGTGCATGGAACCGCCCCGACCGCGGTTCGTGCCGGCCTCTTTGCCCAGCATTTCGGCCATCATATCCCGCGCGGAAACGCCCTTGGCCAGCACCTGCCCATGCCCTCTGTGGGTGGACAATATGCAGTCCTGCGGCTTGAGCGCGAACACGCTGCCGACCCCCGTCGCCTCCTCGCCCACGCAGAGATGTGTGGTTCCGTGGAGTTTCCCTTGCTCAAACAGGGAAAGCACCGCGTTTTCAAACTTGCGCACGAGCATCATGTGTTCCATGAGTCCCGCCAGAAGAGCCTTGTTGCCGCATAGCTGCGCCGGATCGTTCATCTTCCGTAGTCCTTTCATCAGAGAATCGTTTGATTTGTTTCGGTAAGGCGGCCGGTGTCCCCGGGCGCCTTGCCCTCATTATTAAGAATACTTGCCGAACGTAATTTAGTCAAGACGAAAGAATGGTTTTTCATGTAATATTTGCGGCGGGCAGCCGGAAA
>JAITKU010000056.1 GCA_031278255.1 Eubacteriales Family XIII. Incertae Sedis bacterium
AGCAGGCGGCCGCCGCTCGTGGAGAGGGCGCCGAGCGTTACGCCTTGATATATCTTGACATGATTCCCTATAATTGTTGTTTCGCCCACCACGATGCCCGTGCCGTGATCGAGGAAGAAATGATGCCCGATTGCGGCGCCCGGGTGGATGTCTATGCCCGTCAGACTGTGCGCGTGTTCCGTCATCATGCGCGGAATCAGGGGCACGTCCAGCAGATACAGTTCGTGCGCGAGCCGGCTGACCATGATCGCGTAGATGCCGGGATAGGACAGGATGATCTCGTCCTTGCTCGTGGCGGCGGGATCGCCGTCAAAGGAAGCGTCCACGTCCAGCGCCAGCAGACGCCTGATCTCGGGCAGGGTTTCGAGAAAGGCGTGCGTCGCGCGATTGGCGTCCGCGGCCACCTTTTGCTCATCGCGAATCCGCGTGCGCAACGCGCGCCGGATTTGCCGTTCGATGTTGTAGATCAGGTTCTCCAAAAGCTCGCCCACAAAATATTCGATACCGTCCTCCCGCAGGCGTTTTCCGCCGAAAAAACCCGCGAAGATGAGACGGCGCAAATCCTCGATGATATCGGTGACGATCGCCTTGTTGATCTGCTTGCTTGTTTCTGTCTTGATAATGTCCGGTTCCCTGCGGTAGCTTTCCGCCATCAGGGATACGAGCCTGTGGATGTTTTCCTCGGGCGGATGGGCCATATCGCTTCCTCCTTTGTTTCCGATAACGATCGACGATCGACGATTGACGATTACCGCTCAAAATTTCAATCGAAACCGCGCGCAAACGGCAAGTTTAACGGGTCAATTCGCGTAGGGTCTGCGCCAAAAACGCAAGCTCCTGCGCCGTATTGTAGAACGCGAGGGAGGGCCGCACCGTCTCTTCCACCCCGAAACGCCGCAGGATGGGCTGCGCGCAGTGGTGCCCCGCGCGCACCGCGATACCCCTGTCGCTCAGGTATTTGCCGACCTCCGAACTCGCGCGGCCCTCGATCACGAAAGAAAGCACGCTTGCCTTATGCGCCGCCGTACCGATGAAGCGCAGCCCGGGCACGCGCGAAAGCAGTTCCGTCGCGTAGGCGAGCAGGGCCTGTTCATACGCGGCAATCGCCGCAGGTCCGATCGCGCGCACGTAGTCTATGGCCGCGCCGAGTCCGACGGCGTCCGCAATGCTGCCCGTACCCGCCTCGAATTTCTGCGGCGCCGCGTGATAGAGCGTCCGCGCAAAGCTCACGTCCGCGATCATGTTGCCGCCCCCCTGATAAGGCTCCGCCGCGTCCAGCAGGGCCTTCTTGCCGTAGAGCGCGCCTATGCCCATCGGTCCGAATACCTTATGCCCGGAGAACGCAAAGAAATCGGCGTCCAAGGCCGATACATCTATCGGCATGTGGGAGATCGACTGAGCGCCGTCCACGCAGACGGGCACGCCAAAGCCGTGCGCGACGGCTATGATCTCCTCGATGGGCGTGATCGTCCCCAGCGCGTTCGACACGTGCGCCGCGGATACAAAGCGCGTGCGCGCGTTGAACAGGGCTGCGTAGTCGGGCAGGATGATCTGCCCCGTATCGTCCGTGGGCGCGACGCGCAGGACCGCGCCCGTTTCGGCGGCGACGATCTGCCACGGAACGATGTTGGCGTGGTGTTCGAGCAGCGTCAGGATGATCTCGTCGCCGGGCCTGAGCAGGGGCTTTACAAAACTGTGCGCCACGAGGTTGATCGCCTCGGTCGTTCCGCGGACAAACACGATATTATCCGGGCCGGGCGCGCCTATGAAGCGCGCGATCTTCGCGCGCGCGTCCTCGTAGGCGTCGGTCGCGCGCGCGGCCAAGGCGTGCGCGCCGCGATGCACGTTCGAGTTCTCGTGCGCGTAGAAATGCGCGATGCGGTCTATGACCTGCCGCGGGCGCTGTGTCGTCGCGGCGTTGTCCAGCCCAACGAGCCGGCCGCCCCCGGGGATGCGCTCCGAGAGGATCGGAAAGTCCGCGCGCAGCCTGTCGAGCGGAATGTCACCGACATAGGGCGCGGGGACCGCCTGCGTCTGCGCCGGGTCCGCGCCCGAGAATGAAAAGCCGGGCCTGCGCGCGGCCGCCTCCGCTTCCTCCGCCGCGCCGACGGACGCCAGCGTGGGCCGGTACGCCGTCCGGGGCGAGGCGCCGCCCGGGGCGGCCGCCCCGGGCGATATCGCGGCCGCGTAATCGACCGCGCCGTTCGCCCCGGCCGCCGCCGGGCAAAACTCCGGGAAATAGGCGGAAGCCAGCCGCGCCAATTCCCGCTCACTCGGCAGGCCGTAATCCGCCGGGGAAGAAAAATCCCTATTCGTAGTCATAGTATTCACCGACCTCGACATCCTCAAGCACGGCGATGGCGTCGTCGGCCAATATCGCCGCCGAACAGTAGAGCGAGAGCAGGTAGGAGGCGACGCCGTTGTCGTCGATGCCGCGAAAACGCACCGACAGCCCGCGCGACTGCTCGTTCGGCAGCCCGGACTGATACAGGCCGATCACCCCGCGCTTATCCTCACCCGTGCGCAGTAGCAGGATGTTGGTCTTACCGCTTTGGCTCTTAGGTTCTTTAAGCCCGTCCACAAAGAGCTTGTCCGTCGGGATCAGCGGTATGCCGCGCCATGTGATGAAGTTCCCGCCCGACAGGGAGACGGTCACGGGCGGCACGCCGCGGCGCGTGCATTCGCGCGTGAAAGCGGCGATCGCGCGCGGGTGCGCCAGAAAGTACGAGGGATCCTTCCAAACTTTCGTGATCAACTCGTCGAGATCGTCCGGCGTGGGGGCCTCCTTGCGCGGCCTGATCCGCTGCGAATCGGCGACGTTTTTCAAAAGTCCGTAATCGTCGCTGTTGATCAGTTGGCTCTCCTGCCGCTCCTTGAGGCTCTCGATCGCAAGCCCGAGCTGCTCCCCGATCTGATCGTAGGGCGAACTGTAAACGTCCGAAATCTTCGTATCCACATTGAGGATCGTGGAGATCGAACTGAGCCGGTACTCGCGCGGCTTCGTTTCATACTGCACAAAACCCTGCGGAATATCGATCCTCTCCGTGTCCCCGCCGCACAGCGCGTCGAGCGGCGTATCCCCGGGGACGACCTTGTTCACACGATATATACCCGCTTTCAGCCCTTTGAATTCAAGAAATTTCGCAACCCATCTCGGCGTTAGGGCCGCGAACTGCGGTTCCGTCTTTGTAACATCCGCGAGTTGATACGCCGCGTCGTGCCCAAGGGCGTTCAGCAATGGTTTTTCCGCTGCCATTCTTTTGCCTCCTTTAAGTGGTTTCGATTGAACCTTTGCGCGTTGACTAATATTGCGGCAGGCTTGCGTCAACGTCGCGCGCCCACGCGTTCACGCCGTCCTGCAGATTGAGCAACCTTCCTTTATAGCCCGCTTGCCTGAGCGCGCGTATCGCGAATACGCTGCGCTGTCCGATCTTGCACAGAAACACCGCGTCGATGTTCGGGTCGAATTCGTCCATACGCCGCGCCATCTGCCCGAGCGGGATCGCCTTTGCGTTCGGGAAGCGCGCGATGGCGCGCTCGTGCGGCTCGCGTATGTCTATGAGCTGTATGGCTTCCCCCGCGTCGAGCCGCGCCTTGAGTTCGCGCGCGGTCAGGGTTTCGACGGCTTCCTCCTCCGTGTCCTGTTTGAGTCCGCAGAATTGCTCGTAGTCGATCAGTTCATGGACAGTCCTGTTTTCGCCGCAGATCGGACAGCTCGGGTCCTTTTCGAGTTTCAGCTCGCGAAAGCGCATACGCCAAGCGTCGAAGAGCAGGAGCCGGCCGATGAGACCGCCGTCGCCGCCTATGAGCAACTTGATGACCTCCGCGGCCTGAATCGTGCCGACAATGCCGGGCAGTACGCCCATGACGCCGCCCTCCGCGCACGAGGGCACGAGGCCCGGGGGCGGCGGGGCCGGATAGAGGCACCTGTAGCACGGGCCCTCCTTTGCGTAGAACACGGAGGCTTGCCCCTCAAACCGAAACACGGAGCCGTACACGTTGGGCAGACCGAGCAGCACGCAGGCGTCGTTCACGAGATAGCGGGTCTGGTAATTGTCCGTGCCGTCGGCCACGATATCGTAATCCCGCAGGATGTCGAACGCGTTTTCGGCGCAGAGCCGCGTCCTGTGTTCGACGACCTTTACATCCGGATTCAGGTTTTTGACGCGATCCCGCGCCGAAGCGACCTTGGGCCTGTCGATATCCCGCGTGCCGTGTATGATCTGCCGCTGCAGGTTGGAGGCCTCCACGAGGTCGAAATCCACAAGGCCGAGGGTACCCACGCCGGCGGCGGCCAGATAGAGCGCCAGCGGCGCGCCGAGTCCGCCCGTTCCGACGATCAGGACTTTCGCCGCCCGGAGGCGCTGCTGCCCCGCAAGGCCGATCTCCGGCAGCAGCAGATGGCGGCTGTAACGCGCAATCTCCTCGTTTGAGAGCCTCTGCAGACGGGAATCCTCCACAATGCCGGCCATGTACGCGCCCATATCAAAGACGCCCTTTCCAAAGCGCGCCCGCCCCGCCTTTCGCATTCGCCGCGTCTGCGGCCCCCGCGCCGCCCGCGATGGCCGGCACGAGCATGACGGTCGCGTCCGCCGCGAGCGGCGTATCGAGGCCGCCCGTGTTCTTTATGTTATCCTCGCCCACATAGACGTTGATGAAAGAACGCAGCGCGCCGT
The DNA here is from genome assembly GCA_031278255.1 of Eubacteriales Family XIII. Incertae Sedis bacterium. Taxonomy (GTDB): domain Bacteria; phylum Bacillota; class Clostridia; order Peptostreptococcales; family Anaerovoracaceae; genus JAITLA01. The sequence continues at coordinate 4,677 of JAITKU010000056.1, forward strand.
TCTCGTCGTACAGATGCGCGCGAACGTCCGGATACACCTCCGCAAAGGCCCCTAGGAGCGCCCCCACGCTGTCCCCCGCAAGCTCCGTTTCGGACTTCCCGTCGGTGAACGCGCGCAGCGCCGTGGGAATCAGTAAATTTGCCATTCTCTCGCTCCTCTCCGCCGGGCGCGGGCCGCAGGGCGCGGGGTTTTCCCGTCTCGCCTGCGGCCCTGCGCCCTAATCAGTAATGATTTCCGTCTCTTCCCGGAAAAAATCGCTCCGATCCTCGGCCGGCACAAAACTTCGCAGTTCCGCCGCGCGCCCCTTTTCGACCGCGACGATGATATACGAATAATACGGCAGCGCGTGTTCGCGGTCGTAATCCGAGGGCCGGGCGGGGTGATCCGGGTGGGAATGGTATACCCCAACCACGTCCATGCCCCTTTCGCGGGCCGCGCGTTCCCCGCGCAGGAAGTCGTCGGCCTCGATGACGAAGCGGTGATGACGTTCCCTCGCCTCGCGGGCGTTCTTTATGGGCAGCGCGCAGAGGACCGTGCGCACGCCCTCCCCCGCCGCGCCGCCGAGAAGCAGGCCGCAACATTCGCTTGGATAAAGGCGCTCCCCCTCGGCGCGAATCCTTTCCGCCGCGCCGGCGGAAAGCCGCATCATATCCCGCCTCCGTCGCTGACCGCGCCGTCCCAAAAGAGATCCGACATATTCACAAGCTGTCAGTGGCGGGTGCACTCCCACACTGACGCCTATGTTTTGAGGGGACAAGAGCTTCTGCGCTCCGACGTGGGCCCGGAGCGAAGCGAACGGGTATCCCCGTTTGCGCCTTTTGCAAACGGTTGGAAGGAGCCACTCGACAACTTCCCCGCTTTAGCGGGTTAGGAGTTTACCGTCCCCGCCGCCCCGCGGAACATAGCCGCCGGGGGATTGCAAGCCCACGCGGGCCGGATGAAGCGCCGGTTCCGGCCTTTCGCCGGGGGATCGGGCGGCGTCGTTCAAAAGCGAACCGAACCCCGTGTTATCGTATCATCCTCGGCGCGTCTTGTCAAATTTTACATTTCGATATATAATATATTTACAAATTATCTAAAGTATACTATACTATACATGTTAGGTTATTATCGGGATGAACGGGAAAGGATTTCCTTATGTATATCCGAATGGATCAATTGGTCCGCGCCATCGCCGTGGCGCTCGACATCGTGGAGGGAGAACTGCTTGGGGCCAGCACCCACCACGGCAAGCGGATCGCCGCGCTTTCTGTCGCAATGGGCCGGTATTTTGGGATGGACGAGGAATTTCTGACCTCGCTCGCCACCTGCGCGCTCTTCCACGACAGCGCGTTAACGGAGTACATCTTGTCCGAACAGCGCGAGAACGACCCCGCCATGAAGCTGCATTGCGAATACGGGCAGCGCAACGCGGAGGCATTTCTTCTCAATCGCGACGTCGCCGGCTTCGTACTCTATCATCACGAACGCGCGGACGGGGACGGGCCTTTCGGAAAAAAAGAGGGCGAATTTCCTCTGGGCGCCGAGATCATCGCGATCGCGGATACGCTCGATGTCACGCATCACCTGCAGACGGTTTCACCCCACGCGCTCGCGGACATCCGGAAGCAGATCGACGAAGAGACCGGATCGAGGTACACAAAGAGGGCGGCAAAAGCCATGCTCGCCGTACTCGACGCGGACATGCTCTCGCTTTTGCGCAACGATCGTATCCTCGACACCGCAGAGCGGATCATTCCCCCTTGGCCGGTGGATATAGAGGACCTGTCCGTGATCCGCATCGCGGACCTCGCCGCACACATCATCGACTACAAATCCGTGTTCACCAAACAACATTCCGTGCAGATTGCTCGCAAGGCTTGGCGGATGGGCGAATATTACGGCTATGACAAGCTGTCGAAATCGCGGCTCTATCTGGCGGCCGCCCTCCACGATCTGGGCAAGCTCGCCATGCCCACGCACATACTGGAAAAGCCGGGCAAGTTGACCGACGCGGAGTTCGCGACAATCAAGGACCACGTGCGCTTCACGCAGGAGATGCTGAAAGACGTGACCGGCTTCGAGCGGGTCTGCGCCATCGCCGCCGGGCACCATGAAAAACTGGACGGAACGGGTTATCACGCGGGGAAAGAGGCGGACGAAATCAGCTTCGACGAACGCATTGTCGCCTGTCTCGATATCTATCAAGCCGTGAGCGAGCCGCGCCCCTATCACGCCGCGCGCAGCCACGCGGAAACCATGCCGATCCTTTACGATATGGCGCGAAAGGGCTTCATCGACGAACGCATAGTCAAGGACCTAGACGCGGTCATGGCCGTATATTCCGGCGTGGAACTGCCTCCGACCTTTCACCTCGCGCCTTAGGATTCGTTACGGAATAAACCGGACATTTGGCTTGCCTTTTTTCCGCCGAACTGTGTTGCAAAGCCTCGCCGAACCTTAGGGTTCGTCTGCGTTTTGCGCCTTGCTCGACGA
>JAITKU010000070.1 GCA_031278255.1 Eubacteriales Family XIII. Incertae Sedis bacterium
AGCCCTTGTCCCCTCAAAACATCCGTTCAACAATTGAAGTGCGCCTTTGGCGCTTCAATTTTGGACGGAGCCAAAATTGAACGGAGCGCCCGGCGCCCGGCGCGAGAACGGGCGGCCGCGAAACGGGCTTGCGAGGGGGCGTCACGCATGGATGCGTTTGAAATAAAGCGTTTCACATTTACATATCACGACAGGGATACGCCCGCCTTGGACGGCATCGATCTCGTTGTCCGCGCGGGGGAGTTTGTCGCGCTCTGCGGCAAGTCGGGCAGCGGCAAAAGCACGCTTCTGCGCAATCTCAAAACGCTTCTGACGCCGCCCGGTATCAGAAACGGGCGCATTACCTTCTTCGGCCGTCCGGTCGAGATGATCCCGCCGCTGGAGCAGTTGCGGCGCATCGGGCATGTGATGCAGGATGCCGACAGTCAAATCGCGACGAATTCTGTACGGAGCGAGCTGTCCGCGGGTCTTGTCGGCCTCGGTCTTTCCGAGCGCGCCGTCCTGTTGCGCGTGGCTGAAATGGTCAGTTTTTTCGGCATACAGTCCTGGTTTCATCAGGAGGTTTCCACGCTTTCCGGCGGTCAGAAGCAGATGTTGACGCTCGCTTCCGCGATGTCGCTGCAACCCGATGTCCTGCTCCTCGACGAACCGACGGCGCAGCTTGATCCGATTGCCGCGCGGGATTTTCTCGATACCGTAAAGAAGATCAACCGGGAAACGGGGACGGCGGTTATCATAGCCGAGCAGCGTTTGGAAGAGGTCTTTCCGATGTCGGACAGGGCCGTCGTTTTGGATCGCGGAAGAGTTGTCGTCGATGCGCCGCCGAAACGGGTGGGCGTGACCTTGGCGCAGCTTGGGCACGATATGTTGCTCGCGATGCCGGCGCCCATGCAGGTGTTCTTGGAACTCGAACAGGACGCGGCGATCAAGTGGCGGCGTTCGGAGGCGGGTTCGCTGCGCAGCATGGGCTTTCCGATCACGGTACGGGACGGCCGGGAATGGCTCACGGATTTGTTTCGGGAACAGGCGCCCGCCAAGCGCTCCGTCTCCCGTCCCCGCGCGGAGGCGGCCCCGGGCGAGCCGGCCGTCGAACTGCGAAATCTGTGTTTCCGCTATGACAAGCGCGGCCGCGACGTGATCAAGGACCTCAACTTGACGATCCCAAGAGAGAAGCTGTTCTGCATTGTCGGCGGAAACGGCGTCGGAAAAAGCACGGCCGTCAAGCTGATCAGCGGGCAGCTCGGCGCCTATCGCGGAAAGATTTTCATAGACGGCGGGGATGTCAAAAGGCTTTCCGCGAGGGAGCGGGGCGCCGTTTCCGTGAGCCTTTTGCCGCAGAATCAGAACCTGCTGTTCACGGAAGCCACGGTTATGCAAAACCTCCTGTCCGTGTTTGACGAACGCGCCAAACAGGACGGAAGCGCTTTTGCGCCGCATGAAAAAGAAAGCAAGATCGCGGGTGTCACGGCGCTTTTGACCTTGGATGATCTGCTCGTCCGTATGCCGCGGGAACTTTCCGCGGGCGAGCAGCAGCGCGTCGCGCTGGGCATGACGCTGCTCAGGGAGGCGCGCTTACTGCTTCTGGACGAGCCCACCAAGGGACTCGACAATCATTTCAAGGAGCGTTTCGCCGTCGTCATGCGGGCCTTGCTGTCGCAGGGAAAGACGATTTTGATGGTTTCGCACGATGTTGAGTTCTGCGCGAGGCACGCGGACCTCTGCGCGCTCTTCTTCGACGGCGGCGTTGTCGCAACGGACGCGCCCGGCGCGTTTTTCTCGGGCAACAGCTTCTATACGACGACCGCGAACCGCATGTCGCGGCATATCTTTGAAAACGCCGTCACGACGCGTGAGGTGATCGCGCTCTGCCGTGAGAACATCGTACATGACGAGGCGTGAACGACGCCGCCCAATCCCCCGTCAGACGGAGCCGAATTTGAATCCGTCATTCGCCCCTGTCAAAAACCTTCGCAAGGATGAAGTACACAATGCCGACGCAGATGACGGCCAGCATCCACAGCTGTTCCTGTACGCTTACGATCATGAGCCCACCTCCTGTTTTTCGTCCGTATCGCGAAGATCCTTGATGAAGATCATGCCGAGAATCTGCGAAACAATTGTGATTCCGATGATGATCGCCGCGCATTCAAGAAATATTTTTACGAAAAAGTTCATGCTTCTTCTCCTTTCAGCCCTGCGGCGGCAAGCGCTTTCAACGCTTTCTGCTCCTTGAAATAGCCGGGTTTGCCGCCCGGAAGCGCCGCGTTGAGGAGGATGCCCAAAACGAGCGATACGGCCAGCGTGATGTACGGAATCGGAATGCCGCCGAGACCGATGTAGCCGAGCAGGGGCGTGAAAGTCCAGAGGAGTACGAGGATCCACGAAACGGCAAAGACGATACCCGTCGTCAGATTGTTGCGCTTCCAAAACAGGCCGTAGATGACGACCCAGAAGATCGGGGCCAGCCATGCGAACGCCCAGCTCGCGCCGTTGATGATCGCCGGCATCCGCGTCGTCGCGATGACCGCGAGGATGGCCGCGATGACGATGAAAAGACGCACGTATTTGACCTGCGTCCTCTCGCTCGCGTTCGGATGTTTCCGCATATAGATGTCTTTCGCGAAAATGGTGCCGAGGCTGAGCGTCGTGATTGCGAAAGTGGACAGGATCGCGCCGAGGAAGGCCGCGAGCAACAGGCCGAGAACCCAGGACGGAAGCGTCGAAACGAGCAGGGCGAGGCCGCCGGCTTTTGCCTGTGTGGCCGCGTCCAGCTCCGAAACCGCGTCGAGGTAGCCGCTTTCATAGCCGGCGCGCGCCGCGATGCCGATCATCATCGTGAAGATGCCGAACAGACCGTTGACCGGCGCGGCGATCCACAGCGCTTTGACAACGGTCTTTTCGTTCTTCGCCGCCATCGTGGAGGCCAGCCCCATCTGGCTGATGGACTGCGCGAAAGTCGTCGCGATAACGAGGGAGATGCCGATGCCGAACAGCGTGCCGTTTTTTCCGAGCGTGCCGAAGATGTTGGCCATCGCCTGTTGCGTCGGATCCGACTGCGAAGCGTAGTAGTCGCCGACCGCGTCCCAGCCCGCGCCGTCGAAGAGCCGGCCCGCCATGTATACGACCGCGATGATGAGCGCGACGTACATGACGACCGTGTTGATCATGTTGACCCAGCCGATCTCTTTCATGCCCGCGATGAACACGTACAGGATGCCAAAGACGGCGCCGACGATCGTACCCATGAGGATCGAGAGCGCGCCGCCCGACAGGGTATTGATGGTGACGCCGAGCGCCTGCACCTCCATCGTGAGGATCGCGAAAGTCTGCGCCGCGATGACGGCGACGACGACCGTGACGATCTTTTTGTTGTAGAGCTTCCCGACCATTTCAGGTACGGTCGAAACTTTCATGCGGCGGATGAAACGCCCCGTCGCGAGACAGATGACGCAGATCAGTGTGACGTGCGAGATGGAAAACCATACCGCGATGGCGCCCTGACCCCAGGCCATCTCCATGATTCCGAGTACGTGTACGGCGCCGAGAACCGCGAGCGCGATGGACGCGCCCACGATCGGGGCGGGCAGGGAACGGCCCGCCGCAATGAACTCGTCGCCATGTCCGATCAAGTTCGATTTTTTTTGCCGGGAATGAACCCACAGCCCGACGCCTACGATCGTGACGAGTTCATACGCGATTACAAAAATCAATACTCCCATAAAATTTATGCTCCTGTTTCCAATCTACCGTGTTACAGTTCAAAGGATGTTTACCG
>JAITKU010000107.1 GCA_031278255.1 Eubacteriales Family XIII. Incertae Sedis bacterium
TTCCCCGCCCTGTAGTCCGCGACGGACTGCGGATTCTCGTCAATGACCTGTTCCGCGGCGCGTTCGAGCAGGGTCTCGTCCTCGATGAGCAGCAGGTTGCGCGTCAGCACGTATCTCTCCGGATTGACGCCGCGCTTGAAAACCGCCTCCACGACGGTCTTGCCGACGGTGCGATTGATCTTGCCGTCCGTTATGAGCCGTATCGCGGCGCCGAGCTTCCGCCCGTCCGTCTTGATCTCGTCCGGATCCGCGCCCGTTTCTTTCACGAGGCGCAGGATATCGCCGGCCACGATGTTGGCGGCCTCCCGCGCCCGTCCGCAGGCCGCGACCGTCTCTTCAAACAGACGCGCGACGCGGCGGCTCGCCGTCAAGACGCCCGCCATCCTCGCATCGATGCCGAATTCCCGCACATAGCGCGCGCGCTTCTGCTCCGCGAGTTCGGGCAAATCCGCGCGCACCGACGCGATCCATTCCGCCGTCACGCGCACGGGAAGCAGGTCCGGATCGGGAAAATAGCGATAATCCTGCGCGTTTTCCTTGGAGCGCATAGCGTAATTCTCGCCCTTTTCATCGTCCCAGCGGCGGGTTTCCTGCAAAATCCGCCCCCCGCTCTCGAGGACGGCGATCTGCCGGCGCTTCTCGTATTCTATGGCCCTCTGTATGGCCTTGAACGAATTCAAATTCTTCGTTTCCGTCCGTGTACCGTATTCGGACGCGCCCGCCGGTCGCACGGAAAGATTCACGTCCGCGCGCATGGAACCCTCCTGCAGCTTGCAATCCGAAACATCCGTGTACACAAGTATCTCCCGCAGCTTCTCCAAATAGGCCGTCACCTCTTCGGCGCTTCGCAGGTCCGGCTCGGAAACGATCTCGATCAGCGGCACGCCGCAACGGTTGTAATCCACGAGACTGCCGCCGACGTCGTGGAGCAGCTTGCCCGCGTCCTCCTCCATGTGTATCTCGTGAATCCCCACCCGCCTCTCGCGCCCGCCCATGTCGAGCGTGACAAAACCGTCCCGGCAGATGGGCCTGTACAATTGCGATATCTGATAATCCTTGGGCAGGTCCGGGTAGAAGTAATTCTTCCGGTCGAAACGGTTGTCCTCCTGAATCTCGCAGTTCAGCGCGAGACCGGCGCGAACGGCTTTCTCGACGACGTGTTTGTTCAGCACGGGCAGACTGCCCGGCATTCCGAGACACACAGGGCAGGTATGGGCATTGGGCTCGCCGCCGAAAGCCGTACTGCACGCGCAAAATATCTTCGTTTTCGTCGAGAGTTCGACGTGGACCTCCAGCCCGATTACTGTTTCGTATTCCATTCAGAACGCTCCTATGGGAAGTTTTTCGTGATAATCCGTGGCCGACTGCCAAGCGAAAGCCGCGCGGAACAGCGTCGCCTCGGAAAAGGCGCGGCCGATCAGCTGCATTCCCACGGGCAGACCCTCCGCGCCGAAGCCGCAGGGCAGGGCGATGCCGGGGAGTCCCGCGAGATTCAGGGAAACCGTGTAGATATCGGCCATGTACATGGCCAGCGGATCCGATATCCGCTGCCCGATCGCGTAAGCCACGGTCGGGCTGACGGGGCTCAAGATCACATCGTACGACCGGAACGCGTCGTCAAAGGATCGCTTGATCAGACCGCGTACGCGGAGCGCTTTCTTGTAATAGGCGTCGAAGTAGCCGGAACTGAGTACGAAAGACCCGAGCATAATGCGACGCCTGACCTCGGCGCCAAAGCCCTCGGCGCGGGATTTGCAGAACATCTCGTACATGTCCGACGCGTCCTGCGAGCGATAGCCGTATTTGACCCCGTCGTAGCGGGAGAGGTTCGAGCCGGCCTCCGCGCAGGCGATGATGTAGTAGGCGGGTACGGCGTATTCGATCAGCGGTATCTCCGTTTCCTCGACGGCGGCGCCGAGCGCCGCGAGTCTGTCCGCCGCCGCGCGGATGCAGGTCTTTACATCCTCCGCAATGCCCACCTCAAAATAGTTCTGCGGCAGGGCGACGCGCAGACCCGCGAGCGGCCGTCCTTTCGGCGCGCCCGCGCGTTCGTCCTCGATCCCGGAGAAGTCGAAAGGCGCTTCCATGACGGAGGTGCTGTCGCGCGCGTCCCCGCCCGAAAGCACGGCCAGCGCGGCGGCGCAGTCGCGCGCGTCGCGGGCCATCGGCCCGATCTGATCGAGCGACGAGGCGTAGGCCAAAAGCCCGTAGCGCGAGACGCTGCCGTAGGTGGGCTTGATTCCCGTCAGATTGCAGAAAGAACAGGGCTGCCGTATCGAGCCGCCCGTGTCGGAGCCGATGGCGTAGGGGACGAGGCGCGCGGCCACCGCCGCCGCCGATCCGCCCGAGGAACCGCCGGGTACGCGCTTCGTATCCCAAGGGTTTCGCGTCGCGCCGAAATAGGAGGTTTCCGTGGAACCGCCCATCGCGAACTCGTCGCAGTTCAGCTTCCCGAGAATGACGGCGCCCGCCTCGTTCATGCGTTCCACGATATGCGCGTCGTAGGGCGGCTCGAAGTTTTCGAGTATCTTGGAGGCCGCCGTGGTCCGCATACCCCTGACGCAGATCACGTCCTTGACGGCCGTCGGCACGCCCGCCAGCGGACTGTCCGTGAGTTCGCCCCCGTCTATGCGCGCCTGTACCGCGCGCGCGCGCCGCAGGGCCTCCTCCTCGCAGACGCTTATATAGGCGTTGAAGCGTCCGTTCTCCTCCCTTACGGCGTCCAGATAAACCCGCGTCGCCTCCGGGCTGCTGAGCTTGCGCTCCTTGATGAGCCGCCCGAGCGCAAGAGCGCTCAGGTCCCTGATTTCCGTTGTACCGTTCATTCTCCGCCCACTCCCGTCCGGCTATTCGACCGTCTTGAATACCTTGAAGTAATCGCCCTTTCTGTCGGGCGCGTTTTGCAACATCTCTTCCCGCCTGTCGCCGTTTTGCACAAGATCCTCGCGGAAGCGATTGACCGCGTCGAAAGGATGCGTCATCTCGGGCAAATCCGTCGTATCCAGCTCGTTCAGCTTATCCATGTAATTCAATATATCGGTCAGGTCCCGCTTGCGCGCCTCCCTTTCCTCCGCCGAAAGCGCGAGTCGCGAAAGCTCGCCGATGTAATCGATCAGGTCATCCGTAATCTTCATGTATTCCTCCCGCGCACAAACCGCCGAGAACCCGCAGACACTCGAAGCCGCGGCAAGCGCGCCCTTTGCGATTCTTTTGCGATTATTGTATCATAACGCGTGCGCGCGCGCAAACAAAAAACCAT
>JAITKU010000157.1 GCA_031278255.1 Eubacteriales Family XIII. Incertae Sedis bacterium
TGGTTTGCGACAAACTCGATTTCATCTTCACGCACTCTTTTGAGGCGGTTCCCTTTTCGGAGTTTGAATACGTTCCGCTGAAAAACGTCGAGCAGTATTTCGCTGTGCCGCGCGTGTGGGCAATGCCGCGCGACGGCGATTCCCCCCTTTTGTTTTTGCGGGACAAGACGCTGACGCTCATAGCGAGCCATGGCGCAAGCGTAATGTTTGATATCTGCCGCAGACACGGTTTTGAGCCGGAACGCGTGCAGATAGTCGATACGTTTCTGATGATGACGTATTTGCTCTCCAAAGGCGCTTGCTATACAATTTGCGGCGGTAACTTCCCCGGAAGTGTGCATTACGAGGCCAATGTCGATTTTATTCGCGCCGGCCGCGAATGCGACGGACTTGTCAAAATAGTCTGCGGTCGGAGGCGCGGAAACGACAGGGACGAAACGCGGGCTTTCTGTAAGAAGTTGCGCGCGTATGCGACTTCAGATTCCTGAATCGTGACATTGATGATATAAACGCAGATATTCCTCGAAACAACTTTCACCAAAACAATTGCATACGCACGCAAATTGTTATAAAATATTTATTGTGCAAGTTTGCTTGCCTGACGGGGTGACAATGGCAGCAAACGAGCCTTTTCCCTTTGAAAAATCAAGTGGCGCATTAGTTGGGGGCTTGTGCGGAAACGATCGGGCAAGCCGCAGTGGAGGTGTGATATGGGAAAGTTTTATCAATGTGAGATATGCGGGAATTTATTCGAGGTGATCGAGGACGCGGGCGTTGTTCCGAATTGTTGCGGCGAGGACATGATTGAACTCAACGCCAATTCATCCGACGGCGCGGGCGAGAAGCACGTGCCCGTTTTGGAGCGGGACGGCAAGATACTCAAGGTGCGGGTCGGCGCCGTGAACCATCCGATGGAGGAAAAACATTACATCAATTGGATCGTCGCTCTGCAGGGTGCGCGCGCGCAACGCGTCGTTTTGAAGCCGGGCGCGGCGCCGGAGGCCGCCTTTGTCCTCGACGCCGACGCCGATCCCGTAACGGTGTACGAATACTGCAACCTGCACGGCCTGTGGAAAGCCGAAGGTTGAAAAGAGGCGCATCGGACTCCCCGCGAGGCTTCGCGGGGAGTTTTCCGCTGTGACAACGACACAAACGCGCCGCTTCCGCGCGGCTTTAAAGCGCGGGGCGGCGGGAAACAGGGAAAACCCATGCGAAAGTTTTTATTCGTCGTTTTGATCGCCGTGTTCGGCTTCGTCGGATACGGCTTTTATGCCTATACGGTCGCCGATTGGCGACTCGCGCCCGATCCGCGGGCGGTCGTCATGGAAACGAGCCTTGCGCCGACGGAGGCGGAATGGCACGCGTCCCTGCTGATGGGACTCGTCCGCAAAGCCCTGTCCGAGGAGAACCCCGGCGCGGAAAAGGCGCTCGGATCGATCGGCGAATCCCCCTTGGACCTGCCGCTCACGCTGCCGCAGGGCTTTGCGTACCGGGTGCGCCTTTTGCGTTACAGCGTTCCCGTTTTCGACGAACGGCTTTCCGCGTGGGAACCCCTTGCGCTCGAAGCCGGCGAATACGCGCTCGACATCACCTGTTCCGCGCCCGAGGCGGCCGGACAGGGTTACGGAAGCTTCCGCTATCGCTGCACTTTCACGGTCGAGCCTAAGCTTGAGCCGACGCTTTTGACGGGACGTTTGGAACCGGAGCAGGGGGATATCGTCTCCCTGCGGCTGGTGCATGTTCCGCCCGGGATCACGCCGCGCGCGGAAACGGAACTCGGCATGGCGATCTTCACGCCCGACGGCGCGGATGCGTGGTACGTCGCGATCCCGGTGAGCAATACCCAGGCCCCGGGCCGATACGAGATCCTCGTGCAAGCGGGCGACAGGGATTTCGTCGTCGCTGTCAACGTGCTTCCATTTGTATTTGCCGAACAGAACCTGATCGTGAACACGGAGTCCGCCCTCATAAGCGAGGCGAGCAGTCCCGCCGCGTACCGCGAATACCGCGCGAAGATTCCGCCGCTGTTTGAGACCTTTGACGCGGAACGCTATTGGCACGGGTTTTTCATACGCCCCACGATCGGAAGGATCAGCACGGAATTTGGGACCATACGCTACACGAACGGCAATTACGAGAGTTTTCGCACCCACAACGGCATGGACATCGCCGCTCCCGAGGGCAGTTCCGTCTTTGCCGCGAACGCCGGCCGCGTGGTTCTGGCCGAACGCCTGCTGAACACGGGCAACACCGTTGTCATCGAGCATGGCGGCGGGCTGAAGAGCTATTACTTCCACCTGAGCCGGATAGACGCGGCGCCGGGCGATATGGTGGAAAAGGGTACGCTGATCGGGGAGGTGGGAAGTACGGGCTATTCCACGGGGCCGCATTTGCATTATGAGATACGCATAGGCAATCGGCCGGTCAACCCGGACATGCTCTTCACCGCAAACGCGGGCATTTACAGCGCCGCGAATGTGAAACTTGCGCACGCCTTGCCCGCACCGCGCTAGGGCGCGGGATTCCGTTCAATTTTGGCTCCGTCCAAAATTGAAGCGCCAAAGGCGCACTTCAATAACAAGCAGTGCTTTGACATCGAAGCGCCCCTTTCGGCGCTTCTTCTTTGGCAAGGCCGATTACAAAGCCACAAAGGAGAAACATCTATGCGTTTACAAGAATACATCGACATCCTGCCGGAGGTCCGGCAGGCGCTGCGCGAGGGGAAACCCGTCGTCGCATTGGAATCCACGATCATCTTTCACGGTATGCCGCACCCGCGGAATCTGGAATGCGCGGCAAGTTGCGAGGCGATCATCCGCGACGGCGGGGCCGTGCCGGCCACGACTGCGGTTGTCGAGGGCCGTATCAAGGTAGGGCTTTCCCGCGCGGATATCGATCGCATGAACGAACGCGGCCGGGTGCTGAAGATGAGCCGCCGGGATATCGCGCGGGCGGTCTTTCGCAAGGAGGACGGCGCCACCACCGTCGCGAGCGCCGTCGTCATTTCGGAACTGGCGGGCATTCCCGTATTCGCTACGGGCGGCATAGGCGGCGTACATCGCGGCGTACGGGACAGCTTCGATATCTCCGCGGACCTGCCGCAGATTGCGCAGAGCGACGTGTGCGTGGTCTGCGCCGGGGCGAAGAGCATACTCGACATCGGGTTTACGCTCGAATATCTGGAAACGTGGGGCGTGCCGGTGCTGGGCTACCGGACGGACGATTTCCCGGCTTTCTACACGCGAAAAAGCGGTCACGCCGTCGATTGCCGGATGGAGGACGCCGCGGAGATCGCGCGGATGTTGCGGGCGAAATGGGAACTCGGTCTCAGAGGCGGGGTGCTGGTCGGCTGCCCGGTTCCGGAGGCGTACGCCATGGAGGAAGCGGTCATAGACGCCGCCGTCGAAAAAGCCTTGTCCGATGCGAAAGCGCAGCACATACACGGCAAAGAGACCACGCCTTTCATCCTGAGCCGGGTCCTCGAAGCGACGGGCGGCGCGAGCCTCGAAACGAACATCCGGCTGGTGCAGAACAACTGCCGCATTGCCGCGGAGATCGCAGCCGCCTATTGCGCGCTGTAGCCCGCCCCATCCAAAGGCCCGCATGATGCGTACAAAAAACGGCATCGCCCTGATCGGGGGCGCAACCTACGATATCACCGGCACATTGCTCGGCGACGCGCACCGGCGCGATTCCAACCCGAGCCGCATTCATACGGGTTGCGGCGGGGTCGGACGCAACATCGCGGAAAACCTCGCGCGACTCGGACTCGATGTGCGCTTCCTTTCCGCTTTCGGCACGGACGCGCTCTCCGGCGAACTGATCGCCTCCTGTGAAGCGATCGGGATAGACACGCGCCTTTCCTATATAAAGGAGGGCGCGCGCGCCTGCACCTACATCGATCTTTTGGACAAGCGAGGGGAACTGCTGCTGGCCGCGTCGGATATGGCGCTGACGGAGGAGATTCCCTTGGACCTGCTGTCCGAGGCCGTGAAAGACCTGAACGCGCACAGGCTCCTGATTCTCGACGCCAACCTGACGGAGGACGCGTTGCGCTGCGTCGCGGCGCACAGCGAAAGCCCGCTGGTCGGCGAGGCGGTGTCGATCGCCAAGGTAAACAGACTGCGCGGCATCCTGCCGCGTCTGTACGCCGTCAAGGCGAACATCGGCGAACTCGCCGCGCTGACGGACCGCGAGATCAAAGACGATCGCGATCTCGCCGCAGCGGGCGCCTGTCTGCTCGCGGCGGGCGTGAAGCGGGTATTCGTGACGATGGGACCGGACGGCGCCTGTTGCATAGACGGCGACGGAATGACGCGGACGCCGGGCTTCCCCGCGGAGGTTCGCAGCGTCACGGGGTCCGGCGACGCGTTTTGCGCCGCCGTGGTTTACGGACTCTATCACGGCCTGCCGACGGAGGATATCCTGCTGTTCGGCGCCGCGATGTCGCACATCACGCTGAAAAGCCCATTTGCCGTGAGCCGCGATATGACGGAAGCGGAGGTCCTGCGGGTGCGGGACCTGCTTGCGCCGCCCGCCCTTGGACGGTAAGCGATAAGCATTTCGCGTGGGACGAAATTTCCCATTGCGTTCGACGCGTTTTGCGCGTACTATAGTATAATAAGGAGAACGGACGCCTTTCGGGGCGAGCCGAGGGCGAGCCGAGAACTGTCACGAAGGAGCCGCGCAATGCAGATTTCTTTGAACATTTTGCTCGACGCGTTAAAAAACCACAATTTTGAATCGTACACAGCGTCCGACGCAAACCCCTCATTTACGAAGTGTCTGCCGATACCGGACGCCGTATCGGAATTCAACGCGAACTGCATTTATGTCGGCAGCCTCACGAAAGCGCTTTCCATGCTGCGCGACAGGGAGAACGTCTACTGTATCTGTCTGCGCGACAGGATTCGCGACGACAGCGAAACCGCCGAACGCCTTTCCTGCTTTGTCGTGGTGAATGAACCCATCACGCACGCCGACCTGCTGACGCTGGTGCAGGGTCGTTTTTTCGAGATATCCGAATGGGTCTACGGTATGCAGCGGGCGCTGATACAGGGCTGCTCCATTCAGGATCTGACCGATCTTTGCGAACAGGTCATCGACAATCACATCGGCATCTCGGATTCGGCGCTCATGCTGATGGCTTATTCGCGCAACATCCCGTGCGACGATCCGATCAGCCAAGCGCTCGTGGAATACGGCTACCATACGGACGAAACGATAAAGCGTTTCAAAAAATACGATGTGTTTAAGGTATGGGAACGCGCCACGGGCATTTATGTGGACGCGGACTGCACCGCCGCGAAATACGTCACCCTGCACAAGATATTCAAATTCGGCAACGTGTATTTCGCCCACGTCGTCATGAGCTGCAACCGCAATCCCCTGACGCCCGGCATGATCGATCTGTTCAAGATATTCACCGATGCGCTCGCCGTTCTGGTCGAACGCACTTGGGAAGCGAAAAGCGCGAAGAGCCACCTGTACGACACGTTCCTGAAGGACCTGATCGAGGGCAGTATCACAAACCGCGAGATCATCAAGGAGCGTTCGGAATACGTCGGCATACCCGCCTCCGGCCTGTTTCGCATCTTTCTGATCATCCCCGGAGACACGTCCATCCCCAACGGCAAGATACTCACCGAGTTTTCAAACGAGTTCCCCGAGTTCAAATTCATGAGCTACCGGCAGAACATCGTTGCGCTCAACCATTTCTACACCGCCGATACGGATGAACAGATGAAAGGCGTTCGCGAACGCTTAGAGGCATTTTTGCTGCGGAACGAGGCGCATTGCGGCGTTTCTCTGCCTTTCCGCACTCTGGAGACATCCTCCGTCGCCTATAAGCAGGCGAGCATGGCGCTCAAATACACGCGCCGTTTGCCCGGACGCGCCCTGCTGTCGCCGAACGCGCCCGAGAAGCGCACGGTTTTTTTCGCGGAGGAGTATATCTACTGCATACTCGGCGAACACGTTAAGGACGGAACGCTGTGGTCCCACGGTGAATATTACGAGAAGCTTAAAAAGCTGCACGCCTACGATCGCCGCCACAACAGCAACAACCTGAGCAACCTGCAGATATTGTACGCGTACTTCAAGAACGACAGAAACGCCTCAAAGACCGGCGCGGCGCTCAACATGCACAAGAACAACATTATCTACCACATAAACCGCATCGAGGAAATGCTGAACCTGCGCTTCAAGGACCCCGAGGTATGCTTCATGACACAGCTTGCGTTTCATCTTCTGGAGATATTCGGATTCGACGACGAGGGGGAATGAGAAAGGACGCGCGGGCGCGGACGGCCGGCGTGAAGCAAAACAAAAACAAGGCCCCCGCGAGGACGGGGCGAGGGCCTTGCGACTGAAGCGGCGGCACGGAGCAGAGGGCCGCGCGCCAAAGGAGAAGCCGCGTTTTTTCAGTTGGCCAGCGCCAAACTCTTCGCCATCTCCGCGGCCGTTGAGGCGTCCGGCGTATAGCCGTCGGCGCCGATCGTATCACAGAAGCTTTGCGTGACGGGCGCGCCGCCGACCATGACCTTTACCTTGTCCCTGAGTCCGGCCGTCTGCAGGGCCTTTATGACGGAACTCTGCTGATCCATGGTGGTTGTCAAGAGGGCGGAAAGGGCCACGATGTCGGGGCTGTGTTCCTTGACCGCTTCCACAATCTTATCGTCCGGCACATCCACGCCCAGATCGATAACCGTGAGGCCCACGCCCTCCATCATCATGCGCACCAGATTTTTTCCGATGTCGTGCAGATCGCCCGCGACCGTGGCGAGTACGACCGTGCCGATCGTTTTCGCGCCCTCCTCCACCAGTTTCGCTTTCAAAACGGCGCTCCCCTGGTTGAGAGCGCGCGCCGCGATGAGTACCTCCGGCACGAATACCTCATTGTTCTTGAAGCGAACGCCCAATTCACCCATGCCTTTCAGAAGCCCTTTGTCCAAAATCTCTTGGGCGGCAAAGCCCTCGTCCAAGGCCTTGTTCACCAGAGCCACCACATCCTTGGCCTTGCCTTTTTGCACCATTTCCGAAATTTCTTCCAAGATCGCCATGATTTAACCTCCTTATTTGATTAATTGATTATCATCAGCGATAGACCGCAACATTATAGCGTTCAATCTCGTCCGACACAATTGCGTCGATATGGGGATGGATGGTGTCGCCGGGCACACCGTAGGTGCTGCATGGGACGAAGTGGCCGCCGGGTCCGTAGGTCTCGCAGGCGCGCCGCGTTTCCGCGCGAATCTCCTCTTCGGTGGAGTTCGGCCTGTCCAGACCGGCGGAGTCGAGGCCGCCCATCATCGTCATGCGTCCGCCCAGTTCCTTTTGCAGACGCACGATGTCGTTTTGCGGCAACGCGCCCTGCCATACGTCGATACCGATGTCGGCCATATCCGAAATGATGGGTTCCAGAAAGGAATCCGCGTGGTGGATAACCAGCACGCCGCGGCTGTGGATGTAATCGTACAGTTTCTTGTAGCGCGGCTTGAAGAATTCCCGCCACGCATCCGGGTTCATGAAGAGGCTGGTTTTCATGCCCCAATCGTCGTGCGAGAGAACGGCGTCCGGCTTCAGGTGATCGATCAGGGCTTTCGCGTTGCGCATACGCGTCTCTAAAATCGCGTCGCAGAGTTCCGCGTAGGCTTCCGGTTCGAGGAGCATATTGGTCAGGGTGTCCTCGAAGCCCATCAGGAAGTGCAGGCGCTCGAAGATACCCGTACTCATCAGCACAGTCACCAGATAGTTGCTTCTGTCGATCTGCGCCGCGCGCTCCGCGGTTTCCTCCCAGCCCGTACATTTTCCCGCCGAATCGGGAATGTGCAGTTCTTCTCTCCAATTCAAGATGTCTTTGATCACGCGGTTCTCTTCCGTGTGGAAAGGCGCCGCAGCCGGCTGGTTCTCCGGCCAGATCAGCGTGACGCCCCAAGGATCGATGAACGTTTTTCCCCGCGCGACGCCGCCCCTCTCGTACAAGAGGATCGGATCGGGCAGGATCAGGGCGACGGGTTCGTACTGATTGACCAATCGATCCGGTTTTCCGTCGGGCTTGATCGTTTCCAAAAAGTTGTCTCTCGGCGATAGCATGAACTCCTCCTTTCGCGTTGTTCGGACTGTTTCAATTTTGGCTCCGTCCAAAATTGAAGCGCCAAAGGCGCACTTCAATTGTTGAACGGATGTTTTGAGGGGACAAGGGCTTCTGCGCTCCTATCCCCGTTTGCGCCGTGTGCATACGGTTGGTAGGAGCCACGCGACAACTCCCCCGCTTTAGCGGGTTAGGAGTTTACCGTCCCCGCCGCCCCTCAAAACATAGGCGTCAGTGGGGGATTGCACCCGCCACTGACAGCTTGTGAAGCTGAAACCCGCCGCCTGTAGAGGCGGGGGACTGACGCCGTCGTT
>JAITKU010000151.1 GCA_031278255.1 Eubacteriales Family XIII. Incertae Sedis bacterium
AACGGGTATCCCCGTTTGCGCCTTTTGCAAACGGTTGGAAGGAGCCACTCGACAACTCCCCCGCTTTAGCGGGTTAGGAGTTTACCGTCCCCGCCGCCCCTCAAAACATAGGCGTCAGTTGGGGATTGCACCCGCCACTGACAGCTTGGAAAGTTGAAACCCGCCGCCTGTAGAGGCGGGGGACTGACGCCGTCGTTCAAAGGCGGCGATCCTCGCGGCTGTCGCGGCTTTATGGCAGTCAATATCTATATTCCGTTTATCGGCAATACGATAAAAAAGCTTAGCGGTCGCGTTTCAAAAAAACGTGGGAAAAATTGGAAAGTTTTTGTTGACACGCGACAAAAAGGCGTTTATACTTATAGTATAGCAGAAGTCATCTCACAATGAAAGTACACGCGGGCGGTTTTATGAAAAATCATTACATCGCATATTTGCGAACGGACGACGAAATCACGGACTTTTTCGCGGTCAGAACGATCGCGATCAAGACGGGTTCCAACAAGAAGCAATATCTGGACGTATCGCTCGCGGACAACACGGGAGAGATCAACGCGAAGAAATGGGATGTGGGGGACACGGAGCTGCCCGTTTTGCAGGAGATTCGGGAAAGCGATATCGTAAAGGTGAAAGCGGTCGTCACCGAATGGAACGGTATGCGGCAACTCAAGATACTGCGTCTGCGCAAGGCCTCGGCGCAGGACGGGATCGAACGCGCGGACTACATCAAGGCCGCGCCCGAGGCGCCTGCGGAGATGTACGCCTTTGTGTTTGCGCGCGCGGAGGCGATCGGCGACGCGGATTTGCGGGCCTTGTCGCTCCGTCTGCTCGAGGAGGACAAGGAAAAGCTGCTGTACTATCCGGCGGCGTCGAAAAATCATCACGCGGAACGCGGCGGTTTGCTCTACCACATGAAACGTATGCTCATGATGGGCGAGCGGTACTGCGAGGTGTACACGAATTTGAACAAGGATTTGATCGTCGCGGGCGTCGTCGCGCACGACATAGAGAAAATGACGGAGATGATCGCGAACGAGGACGGCGTGGTCTCGGAATACTCCTTTGAGGGCAAGTTGCTCGGCCATCTGATACAGGGCGTCAAGCGGATCGCCGGCCTGGCGGAGGAACTGGACGTGCCGCAGGAGAAAGCCGTGCTGCTGGAACATATGGTGTTGTCCCACCACTATGAGCCGGAGTTCGGCAGCCCCAAAAAGCCGCTCTTTCCGGAAGCGGAAATCCTGCATTATCTCGATATCGTGGACGCGCGCATGGACGATATGGAAACGGCCTTAAACGGCGTCGATAAGGGCGGCTTCTCCGAAAAGATACGGATATTGGACAATCGCAGCCTCTACAGGCCGCAGAGCTTGTAAATGATTTGGCGGCGCGCGGGGCCTCGATCAAAACCGCGCGATATTCGCGGCAAGAAAACATGGAAGAACAAATCGGTGTACTCACAGAGCGCATATACCGCAACGCGGAAAACGGCTACACGGTGGCCGTGTTTCAGGGCGCGGACGAGAGTTTCACCGCCACGGGCGTTTTGTCCGACGCTTCCGCAGGCCGCAGATACCGGCTTACGGGTTACTGGAAAGAACATCCCGTCTACGGCCGGCAATTCTCTTTCTCGGAGCATTCGGCGGAAATGCCCGACACGGACGCGGACATCGAACTCTTTCTCGCCTCCGGCGCGCTGAAAGGCGTCGGGAAAAAGACGGCTGCGGCCATCGTGGGGACTTTCGGCGCGGATACGCTGCGCGTCATCGAGGAGGAACCGCACCGCTTGGCGCAGATCGGCGGTATCGGACCGAAGAAAGCGGCGGACATCCACGAATCTTTCAAGGAACATCGGGAACTCGCGGAGGTCGCGCTGCATTTCAAGCAATTCGGCGTCTCGATTTCCGCGGCGATCAAGATGTACGGGCTGTACGGCGCGGGCGCGATCGAAGCGGTCAAGGAAAATCCCTACCGGCTTGCGGACGAGGTGTACGGCATGGGTTTCAAGGCGGCCGACCGTATCGCGGCAAAGCTGGGCCACAGCGCGGACAGCGCCTATCGCCTGAAGAGCGGCATCGTCTACCTCCTTTCGTACTTCGTCGGCAGGGGCAACACCTTCGTTCCGCGAAGCCTGCTTCTGGACAAGGCGACGGAGCTTCTGGACGTTCCGCGCGACGATATAGAGGAATGCCTCCTCGAGATGGTCTTTGAGGGCGGGCTGCATATCGAAAATCTGGAGGGCCGGCCGGTCGTTTTTCTCGAAGCGTACTTTGTCGCCGAACAGAGCGTCTGCCGCGATCTGCTTCGCCTCGACCGCGCGGAACTGAAGCCGATTTGCGCCGATGTGGAGGAGTTGATCGCCGCGACGGAACGCGCATCGGGCCTCAAACTTTCGGAAAACCAGAAATACGCGACGCGCGAGTCGCTCAAGAGCGGCGTCTTTGTCATTACGGGCGGCCCCGGAACGGGCAAGACCACCATCATCAACGCCATCATCAACATCCTGCAAAGCAGCGGCCTCAAGACGGGGATAGCCGCGCCGACCGGCCGGGCCGCGAAGCGCATTACGGAAACGAGCGGGCACGAGGCCTCGACCATCCACCGGATGCTGGAATACTTCTATTCCGAGGGCGAGGACGCGATGCGCTTCGGGCGGACGGCGGAGAATCCGCTCGACTGTGACGCGGTGATCGTGGACGAGTCCTCCATGATAGACATCCTGCTGATGCAGCATCTGCTCGCGGCCATACCCGCGGGCGCGCGCCTCATTGTCGTGGGCGACGCGGACCAACTGCCGCCCGTCGGCGCGGGAAACGTGCTGCGCGACATGCTCGAAAGCGAAATCATCCGTTCCGTCAAGCTCTCGGAGATATTCAGACAGGCCGCAGAGAGCCTGATCGTCGTCAACGCGCACAGGATCAACCGGGGCGAGTACCCCGCCTGCAACGAGAAAGGCAAGGACTTCTTCCTGTTGCAAAGAAACGGCGACGCGCGGATACTCGAAACGATCAAGGAACTCTGCGCGACGCGGCTCCCGGACTATTACGCGGATTGCGACATCCTGCGGGACATTCAGGTGCTGACGCCCGTTCGGAAGGGCTTGCTGGGCTGTATCAATCTGAACAGGGAACTGCAGACCGCCTTGAACCCGCCGGCGCCGCACAAGGCGGAAAAACCATTCGGCGACCGCGTGTTCCGCGAGGGCGACAAGGTGATGCAGATCAAGAACAACTACGGACTCACGTGGCGGCGTCTTTCGGACGCTTCCTTTGGCGAGGGAATGTTTAACGGCGACGTCGGCTTTGTCAAGAGCATAGACGCGGAGGACGGCTGTATGACGGTCGTCTTTGACGAGGATCGATACGTGACCTACGAATTCCCGCAGCTCGCGGAACTGGAACTCGCCTACGCCATTACGGTACACAAGAGCCAGGGCAGCGAGTTTTCGCTGATTTTAATGCCCGTCTCGTGGTTTCCGGCGACGCTGGCGACGCGCAATCTGCTCTATACGGCGGTGACGCGCGGGAAGCGCGCGGCCGTACTCGTCGGCACGGAGAAACGCCTGTGGGAGATGGTGAACAACACGGAGATCAAGGAACGCTATTCCGGACTCTGCGCGCGGCTTCGCGCCTTTTTGCCCGGCGGCGGGGCGGATATCTTCGCGGAGGAGGCGCCGGCGTGAGGGAAACGCAGAAGAAAGGCGCGCGGCGCGGGAATGCCGCGCCGCCTCTGCGGGGACGCGCGAACCCGATGTGCGCGCCGCCCGGATTTTTGACAAAAACGGCGCGGATCGCGCTGGATCTCCTGTTTCCGCCGTCGATCTACTGCATGGCCTGCGGCAATTTGATCGACGCGTCGCGGCCCTACGCCCTGTGCGACGCGTGCCGGGAGCGCTTCGGCTGGGCGAACGGGCATACCTGCGGCAAATGCGGCAGGTCCCTGCGCGGCGACGACGCGCGCACGCTCTGCGCGGACTGCGCGGACGGCGGACATCTGTTTGAAAAGGGCTTTGTCTGCGTTGCGTACGCGGACTGCCGCGCGGTACTCCACGGCTTCAAATACGGCGGCAGGGCCTATTACGGCGCGCACATCGCCCGCGTCATGTACGACAGGCTGCTGTGGGACGGGGC
The DNA here is from genome assembly GCA_031278255.1 of Eubacteriales Family XIII. Incertae Sedis bacterium. Lineage (GTDB taxonomy): Bacteria > Bacillota > Clostridia > Peptostreptococcales > Anaerovoracaceae > JAITLA01. The sequence goes on from JAITKU010000151.1 coordinate 4,125, forward strand.
GCTGCGGGGCGAAGCGCCGGGAGCGGAGCTTCTGCTGCCCGTGCCGATGTACAGGAAAAAAGAGCGAAAGCGCGGTTACAATCAGGCGGATATCGCGGGCCGGCAGCTTGCGCGTCTGCTCGCGCTCCCCTACGACGGGACGCTTCTCGCGCGAACGCGCGATACGCGCGTGATGAGCAGCCTTTCCGGGGAGGAACGCGGCGCGAATGTAAGGGGCGCTTTCGCCTTGGCGCGCGGCCGGGAGGATGCCGTGCGCGGTCTGCGCGTAATGCTCGTGGACGATATCTTCACGACCGGCAGCACGATCGACGCCTGCGCGGAGGTTCTGCTGGCTGCGGGCGCGGCTTCCGTGCGCTTCATCGTGTTCGCCGCCGGCGCGGACGCGGGCGAGCGCAGCGGGGCAGTGTAGCGGACGGCGCGGGGCAGGCCCCGCGGCGGCCTTGCGGAAATCGCGCGCGGGACCCGGCAGTACGTCTGCCGAAACAACGAAATCGAATCCTGCGGCTGTCCGGGTCTGCGGTTGAAAGTCCAAGCCGGCTGCGGGCAAAAGGACCCACGTAAACCGGACCGCGATGCGGCGGCGATCATGGCGCAGTTTAGATGTAAG
>JAITKU010000003.1 GCA_031278255.1 Eubacteriales Family XIII. Incertae Sedis bacterium
GCGTGCCCGGAGTGAAACGAACGGGTATCCCCATTTACGCAGTAAATGGCCGGAAGGCGCCACTCGACAACTCCCCGGCTTCAGCCGGTTGGAGTTGACCGTGATGGGCGAAATTTGCGCGGGGTTTGAATAGTAACCACGGTGTTCCGTTTTGCGAAAACGCAAGAAATTCGGGTATTGCCAAGCGCGCCGCCTTATGGTATAGTACCATTTATCGGGTTTGATGTTTGCGCCGTTCGACGCTCGGCTTCGCCGGCACGGGCGCGCGTTGCAATCGGCCGGTGCGCCCGTTCGTTGCGCGCCGCCGGTCTTGCGAGGTTTAGGGTTCGTTACGGAAAAAAGACAAGCCAAATGTCCGGTTTGTTCCGTAACGAATCCTTGGGTACGGAGAAAGGAGCTGCGACGGATGTCCAGAAAGTGCGAGGTCTGCGGAAAGGGTCAGATTTCCGGCAACAATGTTTCCCATTCCAACCGCCATACGAGGCGGAAGTGGAACGCGAATATCCAGACCGTCAAGGTCAACGAGAATGGGACCGTTACGAGAAAGAACGTCTGCACCCGGTGCTTGCGTTCGGGGAAAGTCACCCGCGCCGTCTGATTGCCGATGGCGTGCGCCGGCAAGTCGCGCGATGACCTGCCGGCTTTTTGCGTTTCATGAGGGAGGCCGATGTTCTACGAGGTCAAGACGCGAAGCGGGACGATTGCCTTGGACAGGGCCGTGCTCGGGTATATCATCAGGCGCGAGGTCGCCGCGTTTCAGGGCAAGGTCGTGCTCTCGAACGCGAAGGGAAGGCCGGCGGGCGACGAGATCGGCTTTTTTGATTGCGCGTGGTCGGAGGCCGGCGCGTTTGAGTTGCGGGTGTTCGTCATCCTGCGGTTCGGCATCAGCATCAGCGCCGTCACGCAGGAGCTGATCCTCCGGCTCAGAGCGCAAACGGAGGCCCTGATCGGCCTGCGCGCCTCACGCGTCGTCATCGCCGTCAGGGGGGTGCTGTCGAAGAATATCTCGCGGCGCGATCTGGAGATCGTCGGTTGACGGCGGATCTCGGCGCGCCGGTTTCCGTCCTCAAGGGCATCGGCGGCGTCCGAGAGGCGGCGCTCGCAAAACTCGGCGTTCGCACGCTCGGCGATCTGCTCCGCTGCTATCCGAGGGACTACGAGGACCGTCGCGACAAGCGGAGGATATGCGATCTGTCCTCGGGCGCGCGTGCCGTCGTGCGGGCGCGCGTCGTTTCCGCGGAGGGGGGCGGCCCGCCGTTTTCGCCTCGCGGCGGCGCCGGGGGCAAAACCCCGTCAAAGCTGCTCGTGCGGGACGATACGGGCGTGCTGGAGATCGTATTCTTCGGCGCGTCTTATTTGGCGGGCGCCCTCAAGCGGGGCGAGGAATACGTATTCTACGGCGAGGTGAGCCGGGGCGCGCGCTGCCTTCAAATGGTGCATCCCGATTTCAACCGCGCGGACGAGGACGACGGCCGGGACATCCTGCCCGTGTATCCGCTGAGCGCCGGCCTGCGCCAGAAGGATCTGCGCAGGTGGATCCGCGCTCTGCTCGAATCGGCGCCGGTTGCGGAGGAGAGCCTGCCCGCGGACACGATTGCCGAAAACAAGCTGTGCGGCCTGCGCTACGCGCTCGAAAACATCCACCGCCCCGCAGACATGCAGCGCCTGCGCGAGGCGAGATACAGGCTCGTGTTCGAAGAGCTCTTGACCCTGCAGACGGGGCTTCTGCTGCTGAAGGGCGCGAGCGAGCGGGAGGGGCGCGGGATCGCGTTCAAGAACGCCAAGGACGGCGCGGATACGGCGCGCTTCACGGAGAGCCTGCCCTTTGCGCTGACCGGCGCGCAGAAGCGGACGCTCGGCGAGATCGAACGCGATATGGAATCCGACCGCGTCATGAACAGGCTGGTGCAGGGCGATGTGGGCTCGGGCAAGACCGTGATCGCGGCCGCCGCGATGTACAAGGCCGTGAGGAGCGGCCGGCAGGCCGTCATCATGGTCCCCACGGAAACCCTGGCCAAGCAGCATCTGGAGGAGTTTGAGAAGCTCTTCGCTCCGCACGGCATCCGCACGGGCTTTCTCACGGGGGCGATCAAAGCCGCCGAAAGGCGCGCGCTGCTCGAAAAAACGAAAAAAAGCGAAATCGACATACTGATAGGCACCCATGCGCTCATACAGCCGGATGTCGTATACGGCAAGCTCGGCCTCGTCGTGACGGACGAGCAGCACCGCTTCGGCGTGCGCCAGCGCGTCAAGCTTTCCAAGAAGGGCTTCTCCCCCGATGTGCTGGTTATGACCGCGACGCCGATCCCGCGGACGCTGGCCTTCATCCTGTACGGGGATTTGGATATCTCCGTGATGGACGAGCGGCCGCCGGGCCGCCTTCCCGTCATCACGCGCGCCTTGGGCGCGGATAGGCGGGAGGACGCCTATCGCCTCGTGCAAAAGGAGCTTTCCGCCGGGCATCAGGCCTATGTCGTCGCCCCGCTGATCGAGGACGCGGCGGATTCCGCGCTCCGCTCCGCGACGCGCCTTTATGAGGATCTTTCCGAGAAATTCCGCGCATACGCCGTCGCCTGCATACACGGACGCATGCGGCAGGCCGAGAAGGATGCGGTGATGGACGCTTTCTACGCGGGCGGGACGGATATCCTCGTTTCCACGGTGCTGATAGAGGTCGGCGTCAATGTTCCGAACGCGACGGTGATGCTGATCGAAAACGCCGAGCGCTTTGGCTTGGCGCAGCTTCACCAGCTGCGGGGCCGCGTCGGACGCGGCGGCGCGCAGTCTTACTGCATACTGCTCACGGAAAACGCTTCTGCGGAGGCTGCGTCCCGCGCGCGCGTCATGGTTTCCACCGACGACGGCTTTGCGATAGCGGAGAAGGACCTCGCGCTTCGCGGTCCCGGAGAGTTCTTCGGGCTCAGGCAGCACGGGATCCCGCCGCTGCGCATCGCGAATCTCGCGAAGCACGTGAAGGTGCTGGAAGCCGTCAAGGAGGAGGCCGAAAGGCTGCTCGCGGACGATCCCTCGCTCTCCGATCCCAAAAACGCGGCGCTGCGCGCCGCAGCGGACGCCCTTTTCGCGTCCGCCGCGGATATCGGCATGTGATCGCGCCCGGCGCGGGAACCGCCGCAGGGCTTTTTTCGTCGAAAACAGGGATGAAAACCGATTTCTCGCACGCCCTCGCGCGCCGGCGCGGACGGACGGCGTTTTTCTCGATGACCGATCCATTTCATATTGCGGAGGCTTTATGGCAAAATACATCATCGGCCGGAGCCCGGCCCTTGCGGGGGAGGTTGCGATAAGCGGTTCAAAGAACGCGGTGCTGCCCATCATGGCCGCCGCGCTTTTAACGGATGCGCGCTGCGAGATCGCGGATGTCCCCACGCTTCGCGACGTGGATGTGATGTGCGGGCTCATGCGCGGCATAGGCGCTCGCATAGACGCGCGCTGCGGCGGCGTCATGGAGATAAGGACGGCCGGGATCGCCTCCGAGGAGGTGCCGAACGAGCTCGTGAAGAAGATGCGCGCCTCCGTGCTCGTCATGGGGCCGCTGCTCGCGCGGACGGGCCGCGCGCGGATCCCCCTGCCCGGCGGCTGCGCCATCGGCACGCGGCCGATAGATTTGCATCTGAAGGGACTGAAGGCGCTGGGCGCGCGCATCGTGTCCGAAAACGGCTGCGTGATCGCCGCCGCGGAGAGGCTGCGCGGCGCCAATGTGTATCTGGATTCCCCGAGCGTCGGCGCCACCGAAAACATCACGATGGCGGCCGCGCTCGCCGAGGGGACGACCGTGATAGAGAACGCCGCCGAAGAGCCCGAGATCGTGGACATGGTGAACTTTCTGAACAAGATGGGCGCGCACATCAGGGGCGCCGGGACGGACACGATCCGGATAGAGGGCGTGGACCGGCTCGGCGGCGCGAAGCATACCGTGATACCCGACCGCATAGAAACGGGCACCTTCATGATCGCGGCCGCCATCACGCGGGGCAGGGTGCAGATCCGAAACGCGCTCCCGGATCACGTAAAATCCCTGACGGCCAAGCTCAGGGAATGCGGCGTCGATGTGTGTGTTTCGGACGATGGGATCGTCGTGGACGCGCGGCACGGCGTCCTGACCGCCACGGATATCAAGACCCTGCCCTATCCGGGCTTCCCGACGGACATACAATCCCAATTCATGGCCTTTCTGACGACGGTGCGCGGGTCGAGCGTCGTGATAGAGAACGTCTTTGAAAACAGATACATGCACGTCAACGAGCTCAATCGCATGGGCGCCAACATCAAGACGGAGGGGCGCGTGGCCGTCGTGGAGGGGGATCGCCTCCTGCGCGGCGCGGAGGTCTTCGCGACCGATCTCAGGGCCGGCGCGGCCCTCGTGCTCGCGGGCCTGTCCGCGAGCGGCACGACGCGGGTATCCGAGATCTACCACATCGAGAGGGGCTATTCGGCCTTTGTCGAGAAGCTGCGGGGGATTGGCGCGGATATAGTCCGCACGGAGGAATGAACGACAACATAAGGATTACCAAGCCCAAGGCCGATTGGGTCAGATTGGCAACACTTAGATAAATTTTTAACAATTCTTAAGTAAAAGGCTTGAAAAAAAACCGGAATTGTAGTTTAATAATATTTAGACGCTAAAAAACAAAAAGAGGTATTGTTTGAAGGAGGTTAACTTGCATGGACTTTCAGCTTACGAAGGAACAGGAATTTGTAAGGAAGATGGTTAGGAGCTTTGCCGAAACCGAGGTGGATCCGATAGCCGCGGACATCGACAAGGAACACAGATTCCCCGAGGAAACGGTGAAGAAGATGGCCCGATACGGCCTTTTGGGCGTGCCGTTCCCCAAGGAATACGAGGGCGCGGGCGGGGATCACATCTCCTACGCGATTACGGTGGAGGAGCTCTCGCGCAAATGCGCGTCGACGGGCGTGATCTGTTCCGCGCACACCTCGCTCTGCGTCTGGCCGATCTTCGCGTGGGGCAGCGATGAACAGAAGAAGAAATACGTTCCGGACCTCACGAGCGGCCGGAAGCTGGGCGCCTTCGGCCTGACCGAGCCCAACGCGGGCACGGACGCGGGCGGACAGCAGACGCGTGCGGAGGACAAGGGGGATCACTGGCTGCTGAACGGCGCCAAGGTCTTCATCACAAACGGCGGATACGCCGACACCTTTGTCATCATGGCGATGACGGACAAGCGGAAGGGAACGCGCGGCGGCATCAGCGCCTTCATCGTCGAAAAGGACTTTGAGGGCTTCTCCATCGGCAAGACGGAGGAGAAGATGGGCATCTGCGCATCCTCCACGACCGAGCTCGTCTTCCAAAACTGCAAGGTTCCCAAGGAGAATCTGCTCGGAAACGTCGGCGACGGTTTCAAGGTCGCGATGTCCACGCTCGACGGCGGGCGCATCGGCATCGCGTCGCAGGCCCTCGGCATCGCGCAGGGCGCCTTCGACGTCACGGTCGAATACATGAAATCGAGAAAGCAGTTTGGCAAGAAGCTTTCGCAATTGGAGTCGCTGCGCTTTGAGATCGCCGATATGAAGACGCGCATAGAGGCCGCGCGGCTTCTGATCTACAGGGCGGCCGACATGAAGGACAGGCACCTGCCCTACGGTCCCGCCTCCGCCATGGCGAAGCTCTTCGCCTCCGAAACGGCCATGTATGTCACGACCAAGGCCGTGCAGTTCCACGGCGGCTACGGCTATACGAAGGATTACCCGGTGGAACGGATGATGCGGGACGCCAAGATCACGGAGATATACGAAGGCACGTCCGAGGCGCAGAAGCTCGTCATATCCGCGGATGTATTCAAGAAATAGGGGGGTTGAAACGATGGCATTTAAAATAATAGTTTGCGCCAAGCAGGTGCCCGACACGAACGAAATAAAGATCGATCCCGTGACGAAGACGCTGGTGCGGGAGGGCGTTCCGAGCATCCTGAACCACGACGACGCGAACGCGCTCGAAGAGGCGCTCAAGATCAAAGACGCGTACCCCGACACGACGGTCACGGTCGTGACGATGGGTCCGCCGCAGGCCAAGGACATGCTGACGGAGTGCCTCGCGATGGGCGCCGACGAGGGCGTGCTGCTTTCGGATCGCGCGCTCGGGGGTTCCGACACCTGGGC
>JAITKU010000005.1 GCA_031278255.1 Eubacteriales Family XIII. Incertae Sedis bacterium
CTTCGAGAAGATGCTCAGACAAAGCGAGGAATTCGTGGAAAAAACTTCACAGAAGATTCGCATGTCCGGCCATGTGTGCTTTTTTGTAATTCTGTCCTGGGTTATATGCCTGTGCGCGAACGCGGTCCTTGACTATACGGTGATTAGCTATATAATGGGTAATAGTAAACTTTTGGGTTTTCTGGGAGCGGCGGTGATGATGGCTGTTGTCATAGGCTTGGGCACGCTCTTGCCGCAAGTCGTATCCGATTCCGATGTCGCATCATCGCGGGACGAAGCGGGCCAAAAACGTCGGACGAGGGCAGTCCTGTTCACGATAGGTTTAAGTGTTATTCTGATTATAATAAGCATCCCTCTTATTCAAAACGCTCCTATTCGTGCAGATATTGCCTGGGATGGTAAATTACAGGCCGCAAAGACACTGCTCGTTACCGCCGAGGAAGACCACGATCCGATGGGGAAAATATTGGCAGAAGAGAGGATCGCCTCTATCGAGAAAAAGCGGGCAGATGCGCGTGTCTGGATGAGAATTTTAGTTTTGGGATCGTTAGCTAGCGAGCTGATTCTAATCGGCTGGCTCGACCGGAGTTTTGCTTATGTGTCCGTGCTAGCCGGACGCAAGAGAATTAAAAAACTCGCGCGCCGCGCCGAAAGGGCTGCGGAGTCGGTCGAACGGGCCGACGCCGAGTATGAATCCAATACGGTGAACCACCTGATGGACCTCGGCATCTACCCCGAAGCCGTGGCGCAAGGCGGCGGCGCGCAGACGGAATCCGGCCGGCCGGCCCCGGACGAACGCGCGGCGCCCGCGCCGGATGACCGTATGCGGTCCGGCGCCGCGCAACCGTATACATCGACCTTCGACTCTCCGGCCTCGGACGAAACGCATGGCGAAGATGCGCCGCCCGCCGTCGCCGATGTGTCCGCGTCTTGGGATATTATGGGTTTTAACCAAGCATAAGTGAAAGGAGTAAAATAATGAGTAGTTATGCATCGAAAACAGTCAGGGCAAGCGCGACGCTGCTGCAACTGATCCGGGAAAGCAATTGCGAAAAAGACGCCTTGGGCAATATTTCGGCGGATGCGGAGCGGAGAATCTTCTCGAACATCGCGGGGCAGTCCTTGTCCGAACTCGGGTACGGCGTAATCTTGGAAAGCGACGCGACGCATTCTGTCCTCGAGGCGTCGCGGGGGCATGAGAAGCTGCTCATCCTGATCGAAAACGGCGGCAAGATCACCTCCGACCACGCCGGCATTTCCGACGGGGGCTGCGAAGCGAGGCAACGGCAATTCGAGACCGAAATGGGCAAGCGCGGCGTCATGCTTGCGCGCGGAAGCGAAGCGAGGCAAACGCGGCACAACGATCCGCGCGGGGGCGCGCTCATCGCGGAAGCGGGACGGCAGCGCGCGCCCGATCTGGCAAAGGGCCTCCTGCTTTCGAGGAAAGAGCGCGGCGGAAGCGGGGAAGTAAGGAAGTCACTGTTTGAAGCGCCGCAGGGCGGCACATCGAGAAAGGAGAAAGAACATGCTTAACGGTAACGCAGACGGCAGAGTCGAACGGATCAGAAACGCCTTTGGCAACGCGATAAACAGCGGGAGCCTCTTGGTACTCACGGGAAACACCGGCGACCTCTATGTCGCGGACGGCGGTATGACGCAGATAGAATATCTGATCAGCAAGCTGAGCGCGGAAAAAGGCATGCCCACATTGAAATATTCCCTGGCAAAGTCCGCGGTGGCGGCCGATTCGCCGAACGGGCCGAAAGCGCGGGTCCCCTCCGGGATAGACGCGGGTACGCCCGTCACGATCGCCTTGGACCGACTGTTCGCGCATATGAGCGGCAGCGGCGCGCCCGGTACGCTGCTGCTTGATTTCGCGGAAGCGATCCTGCCCGGCGACGACGCGCCCTGCGGCAACTTGGATTCCATGCGCATCGTGGAACAGATCGTTTCCAAAAGCTTGGATGTCGGCTGGAAAAGGATGAAGCACTGCCTCGTCATCACGGCGCGCACGGAGAGTATCGACCGCAAACTTCTGCATATGCCGGGCGTCGAGCATGTGGAGATAGCCCTGCCTGCGGAGGCGGAACGGCGCGCCGCCGTCGATCTGATGACAAACAGCCGCCTGCACAGCCTAGTGCTTGCGCAGGATTTGGATACCGACCGGCTGGCGAGTCTGAGCGGCGGTATGACGCTCGACGCGATCAGCCGTATGCGCCATCTGAGTTCCCCCGAAAAGCCGCTGACGCTCGAGGCGATCCTTGAAGCCAAAAAGACGATTATCCGGCGGCAGGCGGGCGACAGTCTGTTCATACACGACGAAAAACGCGATATGGATCAAGATGTCGCGGGGCTTCCGCAGGTGAGACGGTACATCGAGGATCGGGAGCGCATCGGCACGCGAACCCTGCGTCTGTTGCTCGCGGGGCCTCCCGGGACGGGCAAAACCCTGGTCGGCGTGGCAATCGCGCTGCGGATGGGTACGGTCCCCGTATCGTTTCGGCTGATCAAGAACCGCTACGTCGGGGATTCGGAAAGAAACCTCTGCAGAGCCTTGGACGTGATCAACAATTCCGCGCCCTGCACCGTCATCATCGACGAGGCGGATCAGGCCGGTATGGGGCGGCGGGCGGAGTCGAGCGCGGAGGAATCGAGCGCGGTCGAGTCCTCGCTTCGCGGCATTCTGATGGAATGGCTCGGAGACGTGGGCGCGGACAACGGTATAAGCCTCATCGCCCTGACCAACAATCCCGCCGGCATCGACAGGGCCTTTTTGAGCCGGCTCGACGCCCTGCCCGTTCTGGAACCCGCATCCCCGAGGGAACAGGCCGCCATCATGGACATTCAGGCGCGGCGCATGGGTGTGACTCTGGATTTCGAGGGCTGCGTGCGCGCGTTTTCGGATACGGGGAACCGCGTCTTTTCGGGCAGGCATATCATCAGGATATTTGACAACGCGCGGATCTGCGCGCGCTACAACGGTCGCGACGATGTACAATATGACGATATACGGGAGGCCGTCGGCGACGCGCTCTACGGCTTTGGACCCAAGGAAGAATACCAAGCGCTCAGGGCCATAGAACACACGGGCTTCGCAAAGTACCTGCCGTGGGTCGCCGCGAGGCGGTATTTCGGCGACGACGCGGCCGCGCCGCCCGCGTACATACGCCCTTATATAAACAATGACGGAACAATCGACATGGACGGACTCGGAAAACGCATAAAGGAGTTGGAGCCTTAGGGAAGATAACAATAACGCGCGGAGGGCACATCCCGACGCGGACCGGCTGCGATCGGTGATTTTGCGCATGGAGGAATGGCTGCGCTCAGGGGATACGACCTTTGCCACAAGTCAGATTACGGGCGACGGCGCCGTCAGGGCCGCGGAGCGGAGTTTTTCCGCCCTCCACGAAAACAGGCCGGCTATCCTGACGCCGAGCGCCACCTACGCCATGCGCTGTGCCCTGCAAGCCGTCGGCGTCGGCGCGGGCGACGAGGTGATCGTTCCGGCCTTGGATTGGCCCGCGACGCGCGCCGCCGTGCTGTCCCTCGGCGCGCTTTGCGGGACGGCGCGGGTGCCCGCGGACAGCCTCAGCCTCGACGCGCGGACCTTGGAGCGGGCGATAAGCCCGCGCACGAAAGCGATCGTCGTCGCGCACCTGCACGGCGTCGTGGCGGATATGCCGGCGATACGAAGCGCCGCCCGGGATATCCCCGTGATAGAGGACTGCGCGCAGGCGCTCGGGAGCGCGGCGGACGGACGGCTTGCGGGAACCCTCTCCGATATCTCCGTGTTCTCCTTTGGCCCGGGCAAGACAATAGATGTGGGCGAGGGCGGCATGATCTGCACAAAGGACCGGGACCTGTACGAAAAGGCGCTTCGCCGCTGCGCCCATCCGGCCGGGCAGCTGATCGCCGGGAACGCCGCGCCGGATTTCGACGGCCTGTCCATAAGGCCGCATCCGCTCGCCGCCGTCCTGCTGGCGGTCGAACTGCGAAAATGGGATCGCGGCAAGGCGCTTCGCGCGCACGAGGAAACGGCGGCTTCCGTTGCGGCCTTTGACGGCGTTCGGCTTATAGGACGGGCCGGGCGGCGCGAAAACGCGTCAAAATGCGTTCCCGCAGTCGCGACGCCGGCCGGCCGCGCGGCGCTTGAGGCGCGTTTTCTCGTTCGCGAGAGCGGGGCCTACGATATAAGGACGATGCGGCCGTGCGGGCGCGGGATCCTGCTCGTGCGGGAAAGGACGCTTTGATAAGGGGTGACAAAGCGGCGAAACAAAGATTTCAAGAAAGGGTAAATCCACGGGTTTTTTCGCGCGTATATTTGTATGAGAGGATGTTCTGTTTGCGGAAGAAAGAAGGAGGCACGAAAAAAAACATTTACAATTTTGATTCGTTTGTGATAATATAGCAGTACGAGGGATTGTCCGAAAGGACGATGACCGCCGGAGGCGGCGGACGGGAGATTTTCAGGAGGATTTTCACCCCCGAAAAAGGGCATCCTCCAAAAAAGCGGGTTTCGGCCCGCAAAC
>JAITKU010000098.1 GCA_031278255.1 Eubacteriales Family XIII. Incertae Sedis bacterium
TTTTGTTCCTTTAGGTCCACCTTGTTGATACCGAGGGCCTTTGCGGATGAGTCGAGGATGGATATATTCATGTTCTGACCCGCGTTCGCGCCGATATGCAGCTTGATCGACTTATCCACCACGTTGAGTTCGGCTTTCATATGCTGTAGGGTAAAAAGCCCGACCGAAAGCTTGAACTGTATGCCGCCTATATCGAGCGTCTGGCCCGTATAGGTCTGGATCACATTGTTTCCGCCGATCCCAAGATTGACCGTCGTGCCGTTCGCGCCCATCAATGTGAACAACGCGTCGGTCAAGACGTTTTGGAAAGTGATATAGCCGTCGCCCGTAATCGAGTTGGCGCCGCTGAAATCAAACGCGACGCCGATCTGGCTGAAGGTGACGAGACCGCTGTTGCCCTGCGACTTCAGGATCTCGTACCTGCCGTCCGGACCCGTCAGCGTCAGGTCGTAGGAACCGCCGAGGTTGCCGCTGATGTCGAGGCGGTATTCGCCGTACTGCGCGCCCAGTCCCGTGCCGCCGCCCGTAAGCGTCGTGAAGTTCAGGAAGCTTATCTTGCTCTTGATATCTTCACTCACGCCGACAGCCTGCATACCGGACACGGTGCCCAACATGGTGGCGTTGCTGCCGAACGAAGCCGACAGGGTGTATGTGCCCGCCTCCACAACGGCGCCCCCGATCTCGATCTTAAAGTTATAGTCGTTGTATGTGCCCCGTTCATCCGGGTTTTTGATGAGATTCGTCGTCATGCTCGTGACCGTGGCGCGGTTCTCCATCGTGCCGTTCAGGAGCTTCATGGTGTTGAACTCGGTGTCGCGCGAGATGCGATCGATCTCGGTCTTGAGCTGCTCGACCTCCTTTTGGATCTCGCCGCGGTCAAACTGGGTGTTGGTGTCGTTCGCGGACTGCACGGCCAGCTCTTTCATGCGCTGCAGGATGCTGTGGACCTCGTTCAGCGCGCCCTCCGCGACCGCCAAGAGGGATTTGCCGTCATAGGCGTTTCTGCTCGCCTGTCCCAAGCCGCGGATCTGGCTCCGCATCTTCTCCGAAATCGCAAGGCCCGCCGCGTCGTCGCCCGCGCTCGTAATGCGGAGACCGGAGGACAGCTTCGAGAGGGATTTCGAGGTGCGCTCATTGTTGATGGTAAGAGAACGATAGGTATTCAGCGCCGGGATGTTGTGATTGATGATCATGTTAATATTCCTCCTTGAATCAAGCCTCTGCGGACGTCTCCTTGCCGGAGCCCCTTCATTGCATCCGGGGGAGGGGTACGCTTCTGCCTGAAATGACCGGGCGCCGATATCCATACGGGCGCCGTCTCATGATGTGGCCTCCGGCAAAGTGCCCGGAGAGCCTGCATGAGCTCCCGCCATACTCGTAACGGGAGTTCTGCACTGCATACAAGCTCTGTTGCTTACAGCATATGTATCGGCCGGCCGGGGGAGGACTTTAGGGAATGCGAGAATTTTTCCACAAAAAAACCCTGAAATCATGCGGCTTCCGGGGTTTTTTGAAACATGTAACCTTATTATTTCGGCTCGTTTTTTAAATACTTTACCAAAATGATAAAACTTTTTGCGAGAATATTTTTCCGCGATTGTCGCCGTTGCGACCTTGGGTTGCCGCTGTCCCGTCATCGAAATCAACGGGGACAGGGGAAGAAAGGAGGAAAGGGAGGCAGGGGTGAAACGGAGGAAAGGGAGACAGTCCCCCTTTTACACTTGCTTCTCCTTGATCAAAGCCGCAAGCCCGCGCATGGATTCCGCCCGCAGGGCCTGCGCGGAGGATTCCCGGTTGCTCTCTATGGTTTCGACCAGTTCGCCGCGCAGGATCGCGATCTCCCGCGGCGCGTCTATGCCCACGGCGACCTTATCGCCGCTGACGGACAGGATCGTAAAGCTGATGGAATCGCCGACACGAAGTTTTTCTCCCGCCTTTCTGCTGATTACGAGCATCGTCAGGCCTCCTCTCGCGCGGAGACCGCCTTGCCCGCGGGGCGTTCGGACGCCGCCGCCGCGTCGCCGGGGCCGAGGAAAGGCCTGCAGCGCACCGCGTAATCCTCGTTCAGCAGGATCACCTGACGGCCGATCATGCCCGGGGGGTTCAGGACCACGGGACTCTTCGCGTTGACGGACAGCTTACGGATGTCATCGGCCGGCACGGTGGCGATGAGGAGGAAGATCAGGTCCTTCTCCGAATCGACGCCGAAGAAGCGCAGGTCCTCTTCGGCCATATGCGGATCGTAATCGGGTATCACATCCCAGGGGGAGAATACGAGGAAGCAGGGCTGCTCGGAGTGCGCCGCCTGCAGATACACAAAAGACACGCCCGCCTCTTCGTGCATAAAAACAGCGAAAGAGCGGGCGTCCTCAAAGCCGTAAACCCCCTGCGGAAATGAATATACGGAATCATCCTCGATTTGGATGACCCCGAAATCTCGTGTCGTTACATCCATGCAAAGCCCTCTCTTTTTTCGCTAAGCCATCGCCTTGAAGTGCGCTTCCGTCGCGGACGGCTCGTAATTCGGGTCCGCGCTCCGCGGGAAGTAGATCGGTCCGCCGACATACTTGATGATCACCTTGGGGTATTCGATGATCTCCACCTCCAGATCGGGCGGTATGAAATCGGTCTCCGCGCTCTGCGCCGCGCTCTGCGTTTCCGAAAGCTTTGCCATATCGAAATCGATCTTGAGACCGATAAAGGGCATGGCCGATACGGGCTGCGCTTGCGTGTCCGTCCGCTGCGGCGCGGCGTCGATCATGCGATCGATCCCGTTGCCCGCCGCGCGGTATCGCAGGGCGTCCCCCTCCGCGTTCGGATCGTCTTGGAACTGCACGTTCATGCGCAGGGTGCCGTTCTCCGCGTACTCGGTGGTCGCGGTATAGTATCGCGGCACGTTCTGTTCAAAGCGGTCTTGCAACCGGATGCGGATGGGGTTGCTCGTGATAGTGACGCGGTCGTTTTCCTTTGAAACGTTCAGTTTCGCGGATTGGAGACTCGTGCTGCTCTTCTGCTGCGGTCGCGTCGTCGTGTACTCGATGGAGATTGGAATCGTCTCAATTGAAATAAGCGGCTTCATCGGGTGGTTCCCTCCTTCCGTGCAGAAACCTGCTTGTATAAGTTTAATAATAGTTCCTATATATAACCGTTCGCATACGCAGATTATATACCGGCCAAAGTTATTATGCAATACCCAAGATGCGCTTATTTATATAAAATGTCAAATGGCAACAATCGGTTGTCCCCATGCAAACGGTCGTCCCTTAACTCATGTAATTGAAGATCGACATGGGAATTATCTGCGATCCCATGCTGAGCGCGGCTTGATACGCGACGTATTGCGTTTGGTAATAAATGATGGACTTGGCCGGGTCCTCGAATTCCGTATTGTCCTGCTGTTCGGTGGCATTGAGTTCGCGCGTGTCCATCGTATCGGATATAAATTCCAAAAATTGCGTCTTTGTGCCGATGTTCGTAATCGCGAATTGCACATTCTGCGCGCTGCCGGGCCTGTGTTCGCCGACGCTGTTTTCGTAGTCCTCCATCAGTTTGCTGTATTTTGCCTGATCGAAAGTCGCGGTCTGTGAGGAATCGAGCGTCGGATCGTAGTCCGGATCGCTTGTATCGTACGCGGTATTGTTCGGGTTGGACACGCGCAGATTGTTCGGCAGCTGCTTCATATCCGATCCGAACAGGAAACCGAAGAGTTCATTGGCTTTGTCATAGCTGTAGTCCGACGCGGAGAAGCTGTCCGCGATCGCGCCGAGCAGGTCGTAGATGTTCGCCGAGACCTTCGTGCCGTCCTCCTTTGTCACCGTGCCCGCGCCCGTGATCTCAAGGCCCGGCAGGGTGTAGGTGAATACGGAATTGCGGTCCACATCGGGCGCGACCGCGGACGATGCGCTGTCGGAGCGGACGCCCATGCCGATATCCACGAAGAGTCCCGCGTTCATCAGTTCCTTGTACAGCGCGGCCTCGTCCTCGGACGTGGCCGGATCGTCCTCCGTAACGATGTTCTCCAGCGCGATTCGGCGGAAGTCGTCGCCGTCCTTGCAGTTGTATTGGAGTTTGCCGTCCGCGCTCACGGAGAAAGGCTCCTGCCGCACGCTGTTTCCGCCGAAGTAGTAGATGTCGGCGGCGTTGGAATTCAAGAGCTGCAAGGTCTGCTTCTGCAATTCCTTGAGGTGCGTGGCGATGATCTCGCGCTCCTCGCCGCTCTGTGTGCCGTTCAAGCCTTGGACGATCTTTTCGCGCGCGTCGTGGAGCAGCTCTTGTATCTTCATAATAGAGGATTCGGCGTTGTTCAGCGTGCTCTGCGCGTGCTTGATGCTCGACTGATAGCCCTCTACGCGCGCGAGGTCCTTCCTTATCTGAAAGGCTTTTACGGCCGCGGGGGTATCCTCCGAAACTTTTGTGAACTTTCGCTCCGTCACGGCTTGGCTGTTGAGCCGGTCAAGCTCCGTCGATATGTTGTTGACCGAACGGAGGTATTTTTCCGTTACGATGCGGTTGGTGATGCGCATAGTCGCCTCCTCTGTTAAATATACTACCTGCCGACGAGCCCCATCTCGTTGACGATCTTGTTGACCGCCTCATCGAGCACGGTGAAGAAGCGGACGGCGGCATTGTAAGACTTCTGGTAGGCCATCAGCGCCACACCCTCCTCGTCGAGACTGACGCCCGAAACGGACTCCCGCGCCGTGAACAGCGTGGTCATGACGTAGCCCGAGGTGTCCGAATAATTCTTGTAGAGGGACACGTCGAGACCCAGCGTCGCGTTGACGCCCGTGAAGTATTCCTCCAAGGTGCCGTTGAATATCGCGTTCGGGTGCTTGCTCGCGTCGCCGTCGCGGTAGAAGGCGAAGCCCTGCTCTATGGCGACGATCATGCGGCCGACGTTCTCGCCCTCGGAGTCGTCGCCGGGCTGCGTGACCGTCAGGCGCATCGGGTCGTCGAGCCATTCCTGCGATATCTTTATGTTGGCGGCCGTGACGACGGTCGAGCCGTCTATCGTCGTGAAGAGCGGGCGCTCCTCGTTCTTGTAGGCGGCGACGGTGTCGTCCCACTTGGTCTTGTCGAAAACGGCGGTACCCGCGGGCTTATTCGCGTCGTCAATGTCGAGCTGCGGATCGTAATACGGGTCCGTGGGATCGTAGGCCGTATTGGCGGTGTTGCCGTCGGCAAGCGTTTGGGACGACACGAGGAAGGAGCGC
>JAITKU010000114.1 GCA_031278255.1 Eubacteriales Family XIII. Incertae Sedis bacterium
GGCTACGCCGGCAACGAATCCACGATGTGGCGGCATTGGCTCGACGACATGGGCGTGCAGTTCATCTTCATCGATCCCTTCAACAATTTTTCGTCCGTGAAGCAGGCCGACAAGTGGATCGCGCCGCGGCCCGGCACGGATGCGGCGCTCTGCGAGGGCATTGCGCACGTGTGGCTGACGGAGGATTTGTACGACAAGGCATATATCGCGAAGCACGCGCATCGCTTCGACGAGTGGGCGGACTATATCCTCGGCAAAGGCGTTGATCGCGTCGCCAAGACGCCGCAGTGGGCGGAACGCGAAACGGGCATACCCGCCGCGGACATCAAGGCTCTCGCCCGGCGTTGGGGCACCACGAAGACGATGGGCGGCTCGGGGCTTCGCGGCGGCTTCGGCGGCGTCTGCCGCACGGCCAACGGCACGGAGTTTGCCCGCCTGATGGTGCAGCTCTTCGCGATGCAGGGCATGGGCAAGCCCGGCAGCAACATCTGGGCCGCCACGACGGGTGCGCCGATGGACTACGATTTCTGGTTCGGCGGCTACTCCGATCCCTTGAGCCAGATCGCAAATGAGCCCATCGCGGACAGGACGGCCGTCAACTGCGTTTCGCAGAAGCTGTACAGGCCCAATGTTCCGGACGCCATTCTGGACGGGCATTACGAGTGGTACGGGGAGGGCTTCTGCGGCGGCGGCATCGATCTCGAGTTCACGGAGCACATCTATCCGGAACCGGGCTGCGGCAAGGTGCACATGTTCTACCGCTACGGCGGCACCTTCATGGGAACGATGCTCGACACCAACAAGTGGGTGCGGATGTACCAGAGTCCCGAGCTTGAGTTTGTCGTGAATCAGGACATCCACTTCCACGGCGAGGCGCGCTTCGCGGACGTGATCCTGCCCGCCTGCTCGAATCTCGAGCGCTACGACATCGGCGAATACTGCAATTCCGGCAACGGCGGCTACCAGTCGCACTCGCAGACCGGCTGCAGCTGGCAGGTCGTCGTATTTCAGGACAAGGCGATAGAACCCCTCTGGGAATCGCAGTCGGATTACCGGATCTTCGCGCAGCTGGCCGAACGGCTTGGCTTCGGCGCCGAATTCTCCGAGGGCCGCGACGAGCTGGCGTGGTGCAAACGCTTCTGGGAGAAGTCGGACCTGTGCGAAAAGATTTCATGGGAGGATTTCACGAAGAAGGGCTACTACATCGCGGGCGTCCCCGCGGATCGGGAGCGGCATTACGGCTTCCGCTGGTTTGCGGAGGGCTATCCTTGCGATACGCCAAACCACAAGCCCTTTCAGGAGGAGGGCAAGCTGGGCACCTTCACCGGAAAGTTCGAGTTCACCTCCGAATCGCTGCTATACTGGGCGCCGGATGACGAGGCCCGCACGCCAATCGCGACCTACAAGCAGAGCTGGGAGGGCCATCATTCGATCAAGGCGCGGAAATATCCGTTCCATCTGATCAGCCCCCACCCGCGCTTCGATTACCATACGCAGCACAATTCCTCGACGCCGTGGTTCTGGGAGATCCCCGAAAACAGAAAGTACATCGACGGCAATCCCTACCTGATCGCCCGCATTCACCCCGAAAAGGCGGCGGAGAAGGGCATAAGGGACGGGGATCTGGTCAAGCTGTTCAACGAGCGCGGCAGCGTGATCTGCGTCGCGCGCGTCACCTGCAGGGTGGAGGTCAACACCATACACGCCTACGGATCCTCCGGCATATACAACCCCGTGGAGCCCGGCAAGGTTTCCACGGACATCGGCGGCTGCGTGAACGTGCTGACGCCGAGCAGGCTCATGGGCGACAAGGTTCCGGGCATGGCCCCCAATTCCACACTGATCGACATATGCGGGTATGAGGGCGAGATCCCCGATTCGCAGCTCTTCGAGAGCAAGCTCGACGCCGTGGCTCTGGACGCGGACGCCGACGCCGAAACGTGCCGGGAGATCATAGAGGGCCATGGATTTGAGAAGATTCAGCGGAAGGTGAAAGCCTTGTACGCGCAGAAAGGAGCGTCGGCACAATGAGATGGGGAATCGCCGTTGACTCGCGCCAATGTATGGCGTGCTATTGCTGCTTTACGGCCTGCAAGGATGAGCATTGCGGTTTTGCCGGGAAATACTCCGCGCCGCAGCCCATGATGGGCCAATTTTGGATCAACATAAAGGAATGGGAACGCGGTGACAGTTCGCGCCGCGTGAAGACCGCGACGGTCCCCATCCTGTGCGCCCACTGTGAAAAACCCGCCTGTGCCGAGGTCGCGAAAGACGGG
Source organism: Eubacteriales Family XIII. Incertae Sedis bacterium (assembly GCA_031278255.1). Classification (GTDB taxonomy): domain Bacteria; phylum Bacillota; class Clostridia; order Peptostreptococcales; family Anaerovoracaceae; genus JAITLA01. The sequence continues at coordinate 2,277 of JAITKU010000114.1, forward strand.
GCGGTGTACAAGCGGCCGGACGGTATCGTGATCATCGATCCCGTGAAATCGAAGGGCCAGAAGGCCATCGCGGAGGCCTGTCCGCTCGGCGCGACCTTCTGGAACGAAGAGTTGCAGATCCCGCAAAAATGCACGATGTGCGCGGAGCTGCTCGACGACGACGCGTATCTCGCCTATCTCGGCGATCCCGCGCTGAAGCGCCCACGCTGCGTGGAGGCCTGCCCGAACAGGGCGCTGATCTTCGGCGATCTGGACGATCCGGACAGCGAGATCAGCAAGTTCATCGCGGCAAACCGCGTCACGCCGCCTGCGGGCATCGAGGGCCGGAAGGGCAATGTGGTCTATCTGAACATCCCGACGGTGTTTCTGGCGGGCACGGTCTATCTGCCCCGCGCGCTTGACGAGGTCGCCGTCGGCGCGACGGTGCGCCTTTCGTGCAAGGAGAGCGGGGAAACATGGGAAACAAAGACGAATTATTTCGGCGACTGGGAGCTGGAGTGGCTGCCCAAGGACAAGACCGTGGACATCCGGATCAGCCTGGACGGCTATAAGCCGGTGTCCCACACCGCGACGACGGACGCGGATCATTATGTTGCGCAGACCTATCTGGAAGCCGTCGAATAGAGGAATGGGAAACAACGGGAGGGATCGAATATGGGAGATGTCGTAGTGGTTGAAGCCTGTCGCACGGCGGTGGGCAGGATAGGCGGCACGCTCAAAAGCGTGCCGCCCGAAGAGCTTGCGCGGGTCGTGATACAGGGCATTCTGGACAGGAGCGGGATAAGGCCCGGCGAGATAGACGAGGTCGTATTCGGCCATTGCCGCCAGTCGTCCGACAATCCAAACATCGCGCGGCTGTCCATGCTGCGGACCGCAATCCCGATTGAAGCGTCGGCCTACACCGTGATGCGCCAGTGCGCCTCCGGCCTGACGGCGGTCAACAACGGGCTCATGAGCATACA
>JAITKU010000190.1 GCA_031278255.1 Eubacteriales Family XIII. Incertae Sedis bacterium
CCCGCTGCGCGTCATAGCGCAGGACTCTGTCGCGGACGGCTTCGCGCAACGCTTTCACGCGCTCTGTCGCCGGCTTGAATGTGTACATGTGATTCCTCCTATTCTGTTTCCGCGCGCGCCGCGATCTCGGCGCGCATCTCCTCCAGCCGTTTGATATCGATCTTGTACTTGGTCATCAATATGCCCGCCGCGGCGTGGCAGAAGGCCGGGATGAGATGCAGGAATACGTTGATGGAGGTTTGTACCGTTTCGCTCTGCAACTCGTTCGGGATGTAGCCGAGGGCGCCGATCACCGCGATGAACAGGGCGGAGCCGATCGCAAGGCTCCACTTGTACGAACAGTTCAGCACGGAGGTGAGAAAGCCGGAGATCCTGAAATTGTATTTCCATTGGGTGTACTCGGTGATATCCGGCAGGACGCCGTACATGGCCGAAACCGCGATACCCTGCAGTGTGCCCGTGATGAAAGTGAGCGCGTGGAACGCGAACAGGGCGCCGGACGATACGTCGGGGCGCATGACGAAGAAGAAGAGCGCGAAGTTGCATATGCCGGTCAGAATGAAGAAAATAACGGCGGGCGTTCCCTTGTTCTGCACCTTCTTCACCACGAAGAAATAGATGATGGAACCGATCGCCATGCCGCCGATCCAGCTCGTGATGTTTACGCTCATGAGGTTCTGGTCGCCGTAGATATAAGTCCAGTAGTACATGCGGGCGCTCGTCGTGCCGGAGGTGATGCCGTAGACAAAGAAAGCGGCAAAGTAGAGCCAGAACGGGAAGTTGCCCTTGAGCGCGGAGAAGCTGGCGCGGATTTTATGCTTTGAAACGGGGATTTTGACCCTCTCCTTGACGCCGAGGAAGAAATAAAGGCCGAGGGGCAGCGCGATAACGGTAAGGATGAGCGTCGCAAAGAAAAAGCCCTTTGCGAGATCGGGGACCGGCGTGCCGTCGGGCAGTGTCGTCATGCCGCCGAGTTGCAGCGCCATGGGCAGGAAGGTGGAACCCACGACCACGGAGGCCGCGTACGAGCCGCACATGCGGAACGTGACGACCTGACCGCGGCTGCGGAAGTTCGTCGTCGTCGCGGCGACGAGACCGTTCCCCGGCACCTCGCTTGCGGTATAGGCCAGCACGTAGAGAAAGTACATCGTGAGCGAGAAGAAAGCCTGCGCCTGCGGGCTCAGTCCGGGTATGACGGTAAAGGTCAAAAACCCGAGGACGGCGATGGGTATGAACGAGAGTGTCCACGGTCTGTAGCGGCCGAAGCGCGTCTGCGTGCGGTCCGAGAGGTAACCGATGATGGGGTCGTTCACGGCGTCCCACAGCTTGGTGATCAGCAGGAAGGCGCTGACCACGCCGGGCGCGATGAACACGACATCCGTCCAGAAAAAGGTGAGGAAAGACATAATGACCGTCCATATGAGACATTGTCCCAAGGCGCCGCCGAAGTAAGGCAACCTTTGGGAGAAGGTCAGCATTACATTCGCTTCCTCAACGCTTACGTTCGCGTTCTCGATCGTCGCCTGCGAGGGAGGGGTTTGTTGCTTTGTTGCCATGTTTCACTTCCTTTCTCGTTTCGATAAACAAAAGATTATAAAGACGCGGTACAATATCTGCAAACGCAGCCTCCGATGATCCCCTACATCGCAAGCTCCGTTCTGCGGATCAGATCCTCCTGCCCATCGGGATGCAGTTCGACGAAGTAGGCGGAGAAGCCCGCCACGCGCACCACGAGGTTTTTGTAATTTTCGGGATTCCGCTGCGCGTCTCGCAGCGTTTTTGCGCTCACGATATTGATCTGCAACTCCATGCCGCCCATATCGAAATAGGTCCGCATCAATCTTTTGAGTTTGTGTACGCCCGCATCGCCCTTGAGCGCGGTCGGGTGGAATTTGAGATTCATCAGCGTTCCGTTCGGGAAATCCGTCTGCTCGATACGCGCGACGGAGGCGATAACGGCGGTCGGGCCGTTTTTGTCCATCTGCCGGACGGGCGCGATCCCGTCGGCGAGCGGCGTGCCGGCCAAGCGGCCGTCCGGGGTGGCCTTCGTCAGATATCCGAACATGACGTTGGTCGTGACGGGATAAAGCCCCGCGCTGCAGCGGCCCCGCGGACCCGTGCAGGCGTTGACCGCGTCGGCGAACACCTTGGCGGCCCAGGCCGCGTGTTCGTCGCATTCGGGGAGGGCGTTGCCGTAGTGCGGCGCCTCATACAGGATATAGTTGCGCAGCTTCTCATGGCCTTTCCAGTCGGCTGTGAGCGCGTCGTACATCTCGCGGGCCGTGCAGACTTTCTTGTCGAATACGCAGTGCTTGATCATGTTCAGGCTGTCCGCCACATTGCCGATGCCCACGCCGGAATCGCCCGTGGAGTTGTATTTCGCGCCGCCGTGCATGACATCCCGGCCGCTCTCCATGCAACCGGCCATCGTCGCGGAGACGATGGGCAGGGGCAAGACGTTGCGCGCGACGTATTCAAAGGCGTTGATGTTCATGATGTGCCATTTGACGAACAACTCGCATTGCCGCTTGAAAGCCTCCTTGACCTCGTCGAAGGATTTCATATCGTACAGCCGGCCCGTGGCGGCGCCGACGCGCGGGTTCGGCGTGCCCGCGGGGGCGGGCATGAAAGGGCTGAGCATGGGGACCTGTGTGTATCCGTCGTTTATGGCGAGTAGCAATACGTTCGCGAGGTTCATGTAACTCTCCGTGCCGGTACCGCCGCAGGCGGGCCATTCCGTGCCGCAGCCGGCCGGTTCGACGCAGCCGATGAGACAGCAGTTGCGCGCGTCCTTTTGGGACAGCCCGCGGCGCATGAGCGCGGGGATGATCACCTCGTCGTTTTCAAAGGTGGGCACGCCGCCCGATATCTTGCTCGTCTCTATGGCGGCTTCCCACAGCTCGTCCGGCGTGCCCTTGTGGATGCGCAGGGCCTGCGGCGGATCGTGCAGGACGAGGCGGCCCATCGTCTGCAACATCATGTGGGTGACGGCGTTCGACGCGTCCGAGCCGTCGGCTTTCACGCCGCCTAAGGTCATAAGCTGGCCGCTCGTATACCCGGGGTTTGACTGCGTGGCCTCATAGCTCCACGGCTTGTTCATCTCCGCGACCTTCAGGTAGAAGAGGTCGAGTATCTCCTGCGCGTACGCGGGCGTGAGCGTTCCCGCCGCGATGTCCCGGTCGTAAAAATCGCCGAGGTATTGATCGACGCGTCCGAAGCTGATGCCGTGCATGTTGGCGTCGAGGCACAGCACGGTCTGGTACATGAACAGGCACTGCACCGCTTCGAGGAAGTTGCGCGCGGGCTTCTCCACGGTGTGGCTTAGGGCTTCCGTCATCATATCGAGTTCTCTTTTGCGCTGCGCGTCCGTTTCCGCCGCGGCCAGTTCCGCGGCCCGCTTCGCGTAACGCTTCGTGAGCAGGATTATCGCGTCGCATACGATCGAAACGGCGCGGTAGAAGTTGTACTGCTCGATCGTCGCGTTCGGCATACCGGCCTCGATGTATTCGGCCCGCTTCCGTTCGGCCTCTTCCTTGATCGCGCCGAAGCCCTTGCGGATCGCCGTGTCGTAGCCCGTCGCGAAGTGGCCCACGGGCGCGTTGCATTGTCCTTGCCGCGAAAAGAGCGTGACGCCGTTTCCGGACAGGGGGATGTATTCGTCGATGATGTTCGCGTCGGTCTTTGCGCTCATGCACTCCTTCATCCAGAAATCGACCGTGGACAGGATATACGTCCTGTCCTCCTCGGCGAGGATGTAGGGATCGATGTTGCGCGTGCTGATGAAGCGGCTCTCGACCTCGCGTTTGAGCCAGTCCACGCTGTTTTCCGGGTAGAGGGCGGCCGCGCGATACTTCGCCGACTGCGCGCCGACGATGATCTCCCCCGCGTCGATGCGGACGGGGATGTTTTCGCAGATGTGTTTCAGGCATTTGGCGCGTTTCAGTATGCCCGTCATATCGGGATTCGCCGTGTAGAATTCCGTGATAAGGCGGTAACGCGCCGCGCAGATCTCGGGCTTCGTGTCGCGGTAGCGTTCGCGCATCCGCGCGACGCGCGGGGTGATGGGCTTTAAGGTATACATGTGTCCTCCTTCAGCTTCGCAAACCCGGGGCAATCGGCAAAACCCCGCGCACCGCGCGGTTTTTCGCGGGGGGATAC
>JAITKU010000172.1 GCA_031278255.1 Eubacteriales Family XIII. Incertae Sedis bacterium
CGCGCAATATGCTTCTGAGTACCAGCAACTATATGGAGGATCCCGGCTTCAAGATCAACTTGGCGTTTTCGTTCAACTATGGCTCCTATTTGGGATTCAACAAGGATGAAGCCTTGCTGCAGTCCATCGTCAGCAAAGCGCAGGCCTATGTGGATACCGACACCATAGCCGAACGGTGGAAAGAGCGCATTTTCGATTACAGCGGGACATTGGCGCAGCAACAGTCCATGTTCTTGCTGGGATTGTCCGCCATGCTTATCGCGATCATCGCGTTGCTCATCGTCATCATAAGCCGCAGAAAACGAGCGAATATACTGCTGGAGAGAACCGTCATGGAGCGCACGGCGGCTCTGGAGGTTCAGACAAGGGCCGCGGAAGCGGCGGCGAAAGCAAAGAGCGATTTTCTGTCCAATATGAGTCATGAAATAAGGACGCCCCTCAACGCGATCATCGGCATGGCGGAGATCGCGGAAAAGGCCGCGGATATGTCCCGTATGCAGTCCTGCAACGCCCGCATAAAGGAAGCTTCGAGGTATTTGCTGGGACTCGTGACGGATATCCTCGATATGTCGAAAATCGAGGCGGGTAAGATGGAACTGTATCTGCAGCCGTTTGCTCTTCCCGCAATCCTCGAACAGGCCAAGGATTTGTTCTCATCCCGCTGCAAGAGCAAAAACATCGATTTCAGGCTGATCTGCGATACCGTTCCGCCCTTTGTGAATTCAGACGAACAGCGTATTTTGCAGGTGCTTACGAATCTGCTTTCCAACGCCGTAAAATTTACGCCGGAGAACGGACGCATCGATTTCACCGTTCGCCAAATAGGGGAAACCGACGAGAAAGGCATCGCCGTATTGGAGTTTTCCGTGCGGGATACGGGTATCGGTATGTCCGATGCGCAGCAGGAAAATCTGTTCCAAGCCTTTCAGCAGGGGGACAACAGCATTGCGGCAAGGTACGGCGGCACGGGCCTGGGCTTGACGATTTCAAAGCGCATCGTCAATCTGCTCGGCGGAGATATTCGCGTAAGCTCGACGCTCGGCGAGGGTTCCGCATTTACGGTTACGGTTCCGGCACAAGTCTGCGAGGCGCCGGAACGCGTTGACGGGGGCGCCGCGTCCGCAGAGGCTCTCAATTTTGCGGACAAAACGCTCCTGCTGGCGGAAGATATGGAGATAAACCGCGAAATTGTTTTGACGCTCTTGGCGCCGAGCGGTATACGCGTCATCGAGGCCGAGGACGGAAACGAAGCGGTCAAAAAATTCGAGCGGTTTTCGTCGGAGATAGACATCATTTTTATGGATATAAAAATGCCCTTTATGGACGGCTTTGATACCACCGCCGCCATTCGCTCGAGCGGATTGCCGGGGGCCGACACCGTCCCCATTATCGCGCTGACGGCCAACGCGTTCCAAGAGGATATCAATAAGGCGTACGCGGTCGGGATGAATGACCACCTCAGTAAGCCCATTGATATTGACAAGGTATTTGCCGTGATGCGCAAATATCTTTCATAAGGCATCAATCGCAGACAATGATCCGAGTCGCAGCCATATCGGATTCCTCCGATACTTGCGGTCCCGTTGCAAATGCGTAACTGCGGTTTCACGGGATATCGCGCGTTTCACGAATTACAGGAATTGTATCATACGTTCACACAATCCACAAGAAATTATTCCGGCGCCGGTGTTGAATGCGCCGCCCCGCTGATGTATAATGAATATAAACGTAAGAAACAAGTGAGCGCCGTGCAATCGTTTTGTCAAATGACCCGCAATCGACGGACGGATTCGCGGCTTTCTCTCCCGCAAAGGCTGAAAGGTAGGTGATTCGCAATGGTTAAGTTGATTGTCGGACCGAAAGGCACGGGCAAGACGAAGAGAATGATCGCGCTTGCCAACGACCGCGCCGAAGAAAGCAACGGCAGCGTCATATTCATCAACAAAAATCAAAGACTGATGTACGATTTGAAGTATAAGATCCGCGTGGTCTGCATGGACGACTACGAAGAGATCACAAACAGCGATACGTACATCGGTTTTATTTTTGGGATAATCAGTTCGGATCACGATATCGAGGCCGTCTTTATCGACAGCATATTGAAACACGCGGATGTCGGCAAGGAGGATATACCCGAATTCCTCGACAGGCTGGCGAAGATATCCGAGAAGTATGAGATAGAGGTTATCGTCAGTCTGAGCGTGCAGCCGGAGGAGCTTGGCGGTGCCATTTCCCGTTTCACGGTGTTGAACGAAAAGGACCTCGCCGCGGGTTGACGGCGTCGCGGCGGATGCTCGTTTTCTGGGATATCGACGGCACGCTCATGTCCTGCGGAAGCGACGGGACCCGGGCGCTGAACCGGACGTTTCACGAATTGCACGGCGTGGAGGACGCGTTTCGGCGGGCGGGCATAGGCAACGCGCTCGATTTCACGATCCTGTCCCGTATCGTCGCGGAGTGCGGGATAGAGGACTTCGACCGGGAGGCTTTTGCGTCCCGCTACGTTTCCAATCTGGAGCGCATCCTCGCCGCGAACAAAAGCAAGCGCGTCATGCCCGGCGTCGCCGGGCTTTTGGAATACGTGCGCGGGCGCGCGGGCTGGGAGAACCTGCTCTTGACGAGCAATCTGCGGGCCGGCGCGGAGGCCAAGTTGCGTTCCGTCGGCCTGTGGTCCTATTTTGCGGATGTTCCTTACGGCGGCTTCGGGGACGCGCCGGGCGAGAAATGGGACGCGGCCGCCGCCGCGGTCTCCGCGGCCGCCGCGTTTTCGGACCGGCCGCCGGCGCCGTGCGACTGTCTTGTAATCGGCGACGGGGTCTACGATATCCGTTGCGCAAAACGCATCGGTGCGCGGCACATCGCCGTCGCGACGGGCTTCACGCCCGCGGAACTTCTGGCCGCGGAGGCGCCGGAATATCTGTTTGCGGACCTCGCGGACACGGCGCGCGTCATCGCGGCGATGAACGGCGCACCCGCGTAGAGAGAAGTATGTATGAATACGGTGAGGCTTTCGGATTTCAGGCGGGCGTTCGCGGACAGAACGCCGGGATCGCTTGACAGATACGATATGTACGCGGTGCTGGTTCCGCTCGTGGAACGGAACGGAGAGCTGTTTCTGCTCTATCAGCTGCGCGCCGAAACCCTGCGGCGGCAGCCCGGAGAGGTCGGCTTCCCGGGCGGCAAGGTTGAGCCTCGTGAAACGCCTCTCGCGTGCGCGGTCCGCGAAACGGTTGAGGAACTCGGCATTCCGCGGGAGAGCATAGAGCTTATCGGCGAACTCGATCGCATCCACACCTACAGCGACTTCACGATGTACGCGTTCCCGGCGGCGGTCGCCGACACGGATTTCACGCGCTTTTTCAACCGCGCGGAGGTGCAGGAGGTGTTCTTGGTCCCCGTTTCGTTCTTCCTCGAAAACGAGCCCGAGATATATCGCTACGACGTGGCGCCGCAGGTCGGCGAGGATTTCCCCTACGACAGGATACAGCCCAAGGGGCCCTACAGATGGCGCAAGGGCCGAACGACCGTGCCCATTTACAATTATGAGGGCCGCGCGATCTGGGGGCTGACGGGCCGCATTACGATGCAGCTCATAAATGTATTGAAAAATTCTATGAAGTAATTGTCATCGGCGTCATAAGGTGATACAATAAACTCCGTACCGGCAGAGAGTGAGGACAGCTTCGCAAGCGACGCGTCAAAGCCATATCGCCCGCATGTTTTTTGTTGCGCAAAAAACAGCAGAGAGGGGAATGTATGACTTTGATGAAAGAAATGCCGGAACTTGAACGACCCAGAGAAAAGATGATGCTCCTCGGCGCGCACACGCTTTCCAATGCGGAATTGCTGGCCGTGCTGCTCGGTACGGGCACCCGCTCGCTGTCCGCGACCGACTTGGCGGAGAGGATCCTGTCCATGACGCCGGACGGCATAGGCTATCTGTCGGAATGTATGCCCGATGAGTTGGCGCGACTGTCCGGCGTCGGCCTCGCGAAAGCCTGCCGCATAAGGGCGGCGGTCGAACTGGGCCGGCGGCTCGCGACGCATCCGAAACGCAGGCGTATCCACGTCAGTTCGCCGCAGGCGATGGCGGAGCTTTTTTTAGAAAATATGCGGCATTTGACGCAGGAATGCTTCAGGATCGTGCTTTTGAATGTCAAGAATGAGATTGTGGCGATGGAGGAGATTTCCGTCGGGAACATCAATTCCTCGCTTGCCGAACCGCGCGAGGTGTTTCGGCCCGCGATAAGGCGGAGCGCCGCTTCGCTCATCCTCGCGCACAACCACCCGAGCGGCAACCCGGAACCGAGCGACGCCGACATTCAGGCGACGAAGCGATTGATCCTCGCGGGTGAAATTCTGGGAATAAAGGTGATCGACCACATCGTTATAGGCGACGGCGCCTTTATCAGTATGCGCCAAGACCGGCTGTTGTGAACCCGCCGCGCGGGACCCGGCGAAACCGGCGCAAGGCGGCGTCAACCAAGGGACAATAAGGACGAAAAATGCTGTTTAATAAAGACATCGGAATCGATCTCGGCACCGCCAATACGCTGATCTACATAAAAGGCAAGGGCATCGTGGTCAACCAGCCCTCCGTAATCGCCGTCGATACAGGTCTGCGCAAGATATTGGCCGTGGGGCGCGAGGCGAAGAATATGATCGGCAAGACGCCCGAACACATCAAGGTCGTGCGGCCCCTGCAGGACGGCGTCATTTCGGATTTCGAGATGACGGCGAACATGTTGCGGGTGTTTCTGAAAGGTATCTTGGACGGCACGGGGCTTTTGACGCGCATACGCATCGTGGTCGGCGTGCCCTCGGGCGTCACGGAGGTGGAGAAGCGCGCCGTGGAAGAGGTGATCCGGCAGATGGGCGCGCGGGACGTGTTCATACTCGACGAGCCGATGGCGGCCGCGATCGGCTGCGGCTTGCCGGTGGACGATCCCATGGGCTGCATGATCGCCGATATAGGCGGCGGGACCTCGGACATCGCGGTGATCGCCCTCGGCGGTATCGTTACGAGTACCTCCCTGCGCCACGCGGGCGACAAGCTGAACGAGGCCATCATCGCGTATATGCGGCGCTCCTACGATCTGCTTATCGGCGATCGGACCGCGGAGGAATTGAAGATCGCGATCGGTTGCGCCTATATCGACGACGGCGCGGAAGAGGAAGAAAAGCTGCTCTATCTCGACGCCAAGGGGCGCGATATCATCACGGGACTGCCCAAGATCATCAAGGTGTCGTCCAAGGAGATACACGAGGCCTTGGAGGAACCCATAGGCGTGATCATAGACGGCGTCAAGAACACCCTGGAGCATACGCCGCCCGAACTCGCGGCCGACATCGTGAGCCACGGCATGGTGCTGTCCGGCGGAGGCGGCCTGATTCGCGGGCTGGACAAGCTGATCACGCGGCATACGGGTCTGCAGGTGTTCATCGCCGAAAACGCGCTGGAAGCCGTAGCGGAGGGTACGGGCAAGAGTTTGAAAAATATTGAAAAATTGGAGCGATATTCCAGCAAGAAGCTGTTGAAATAGGGTAGCGGCTATGAGATGGATACGAAAGCACACCGGAGCAAGCACGATCATCGCGGTTTTCGCCGCCTTGCTCATTCTTGTTCTTGTTTCTTATCAGACCTTTGGAGAAAGCAACGTCCTCGGCAGGGCGGCCGGTCGCGCGATCGGCTGGATACAGACGCCCTTTGCGCAGGCGGCGCGCTTTCTGGATGCGCGTTTTTCCGCCTATGTGCGCGCAAACGAACTCGTGCGGGAGAACGAGGAGCTTAGGACGCGCGTTGCGGAACTCGAACGCGAATTGAATGAATCGCGGCTTTCGGACGCGGACCTTTCCGATCTCAAAAAGCTGTCCGAAGCCTTGAATTACGCCGATCTCGGGGATGATTACGAACGCGTCACCGCGGATGTGATCGGCCTCGACGGTTCGAGCGGCTTCAATATCTTCACGATCAACGTGGGATCGAGGGACGGCGTGTCGAGCGATTCCGTGGTAATCGACGGCGACGGTCTGATCGGACGCGTAATGACGGTCAGCGAGAACGCGGCCAAGGTGATTTCGATCATAGACGAAACCAACAAGGTGGGCTTTCAGGTATTTCGGAACCTCGAATGGCTCGGCATGTTGCACGGCGACGGCAACGGCAAACTTACGGGCTATATGCTGGACGAAACCGCCGCGGTGCGGGAGGGCGATCGGCTCGTCACCTCCGTGATCGGCGGCTTCTATCCGCCGGGGATTACGATCGGCAAGGTGACGAGCGTCGAGTGGACCCACGATTCGCCGCTCAAGACGGTGCATGTGGAAGCCGCGGTGTATTTCAAGAGCATTCGCAAGGTGACGGTGCTGCTGTGAGACTGCGTTACGCGATCCCGATCTTCTTGCTCGCCTTTGTCGTGCAGTCCGCCGTATTGCGCTGTATCGCGATATACGGCATTTCCCCGAATATCCTGCTCTGCCTCGTGATCGTGTTCGCTTTCCTGTACGATGAGCCTTTCGGCGTCGTGTTCGGCATAATCTTCGGTATCCTTTGGGATATCGAGTTCGGTCTGTACGTCGGCGTTTCCGCCGTGTCGCAGACGGCGGCGGCCTTGGCGGTGATGCAGATCAAGCGGTATCTGAACCATGAACTTCTATTGCCCGCCTTGGCGGCCGGGCTGGCCGGCGCGGTTTTGAACAACGCCGTTTACTGGGGCCTCTACAAGCTGACGGGGATACCGCACACGCTGCTTTACATACTCGGGATGCAGCCGGTGTTGCTTGCGTACAATCTGCTGTTCGTGATGCTCTTCCATCTGATACTCCGCCGAGGGGTTATCCGGCACAGAAAGGACCGCGAGTACAAGGGCGGCTTCAAGGAGGCGAAAGGTTTTATAATGAAATGAAGTGGATCAAACCGCGCGACAACCAAATCATGCTGCTCGCCGCCCTCCTGATGGCCGCGCTGGTGTTGCGGCTGTTCGTGCTGACGGTGCTGCAACATGAGGAGTGGACCGCCGCCGCCGACGACAACGATCTGCGGAGCGTCTACACGGTCGCGCCGCGCGGGGAGATATACGATCGCTACGGCCGGCTTTTGGCCGGAAATCTGCCGAGCTTCACGGTGCAGTTCAGCAGGGGCAATATGCGGGACGACGAGTTGAACGCCGTGGCCGCGAGCCTGATTGAGATACTGGAGAAGAACGGCGAGACCTATATCGACAACTTCCCCATCGTGTACGAGAACGGCAATTTCGAGTACCGGTATCGGATCGAGACAGAGGAATGGTTGCTTTCCCAGGGTATGCCCGCGGATTTCTCCGCGGAACAGGCTTTCGACGAAATCCGCCGCAGGAACAACATCGGCGAGGACCTTGACCCGTATGAAGCGCAGCTCGACATGCAGAAACTGGGCGTGACGCCGCCCATATCCGTCGTTCAGATGAACTACACCAAGGATATGGACAAGACCGCTTTCCTGCAGCGCTACGGCCTCGAAACGAATATCTCGGCCCGCGACGCTTTCTATGCGATACGCGACTATTTTGAGATAGACCGGAGCGTTCCGACCGCGACGGCGCGCAAGCTGCTCGTGTTGCGCAACGAACTGAAGCTGCTCGGGTATAGGCAATATGTGCCCGCGAGCATTGCGACAAACGTTTCGGACGGCACGGTCATGCAGATCGAGGAGATGGGCAACAAGCTCAGGGGCGTCAGCATCGTGACGGAAACGATTCGATATTATCCGAACGGCGCCGCGGCCAGCCACGTGCTGGGCTATATGGGCAAGATATCCGAATCCCTGAAAGAACGCTACGTGGACGAATTGGGATACAGGCCCACGGATATGATCGGTCTCGACGGCGTGGAAAAGAGCCTCGAAAGTACGCTCAAGGGCAAGGACGGGATCAAGGAGGTGCAGGTCAATTCCCGCGGCGAGTTGAAAAAGGTGATCAGCGAGCAGGTTGCGGAAAAGGGCAAGGACGTGTACCTCACCATAGACCTCTCCCTGCAGCAGGCCTGCGAGGACATCCTCGCCAAGGGACTCGATCGTCTGCAGAAAGGGGAAACCTTTGAGAGCGAATGGGGGGACTATAAATACAGGGAGGCCCAGCCCAACGCGAACGTCGGTTCGATCGTCGTACTCGATGTAAAGACCGCGGAACCGCTGGCCATCGCCAACGCGCCGAACTTCGATCCGAACCTGTTTGCGACGGGTATCGGCAATGAGGATTGGAACGCGCTGCAGAGCCAGAATCCGCGCGATCTGCTCGCGCCCCTGCCGCTGTACAACGTGGCGACGCGCACCGCAGTGCAGCCCGGCTCCACTTTCAAGCCCATAACGGCCATCGCCGCCCTCGAATCGGGGCTGAATCCGAATATGCGCCTCTACGACGGCGGCTTTGTGACGGTCGGGAACAGGCCCTACAAATGCCTCCTGTACAGCACGAACGGGGGCAGCCACGGCAGCGTGAACCTCTACGAGGCCCTCGAGGTGTCGTGCAACTACTATTTCTTCGACATCGCGACGGGCATGGACTTCTATCGAAACAAGCCGCTTTCCTACAGGGGCGCCATCGATATCGACAAGATCACCTCCTACGCCGAGCAGTTCGGCCTCGGGCAGTATACGGGCATAGAGCTGTCCGAAACCGCCGCCGGCGTGCCGAACGCCGCGAAGAAGATGGAAATGACAAAATCCCTGCTCAAGCGCCATCTGTACGACAACGCGGAAGAGTATTTCACGCGGGAATTTCTGAACGACGCCGCGCTTTTGGGCGGCAGCATAGAGGAGATCGTAAGCTGGACGGAGGAAAACCCGAAGCGCTCCGAGATCATCACGCGTATGCGAAATATGGGTATCGAGGAGGACCGGATCAGCCGCGTCGCGGACACCTGCAAGTCCACCTACTTCAATTTCGCCCAGTGGACGACGGGCGACGAACTGAACATCTCGATCGGGCAGGGCGAGAACGCCTACACGCCCTTGCAGATGGCGAACTACATCGCGACCGTAGGCAACGGCGGGATCAGAAACAAGGTCAGCCTCGTGCGCGCCGTGGAGGGGGAGGGGATTCTCGAAAAGGAAGCCGGCGTCAAGGTGCAGCTCAGCAACGACGCTTTTTTGGACGATGTGATAGAGGGCATGAAGCGCGTCGTAAAAGGCTCGCACGGCAGTTTGCGCAGCCAGTTCGCCGGCCTGCCCGTCTCCGTCGCCGCCAAGACGGGGACCGCGCAGAAGAGCGGCTACATCCAGCCGCCGGACGAGGTGGAATACATCAAGGAGCATCTGTCCGGCATAGACGCGAGCCTGAGCTGGGAGAGCGTCGAGACCGAAATGAACAGGCTTATGGAGCAACTGCCCGACATCTACGCATCCAAAAACAAGGCGGTCCGCCGGGCGGTCGTCAACCTGAGCAGTTACAGTTCCGCGACGGTTGAGGAACGCATGGACGCGTTTAAGGACAGCTACAGGCCTTTTTCGTGGGTCGTGGCGCTCGCGCCGGCGGAGGACCCGCACATCGCGGTCGCGGTACTCGTGTTTCAGGGCAACAGCTCGCTGAACGCCGCGCCCATGGCGAAAGAGCTTATAGCGCGGTACATGGAACTCGATAAGCAGTATTCGGATTACGATCTCGGTACGGCAATCAATTGAACGGCAGCAGACGAGGAAAGCGAATTGGGTAAAATCATCATAGCCGCATCAGGAAAAGGCGGCGTGGGCAAGTCGGTATTCACCGTCAATCTCGGCGCCACTTTCGCGGAACGGGGCGTAAAGGTCGTCATGATCGATATGAACCTCGGACTGCGGAATCTCGACATATATCTGGGCCTCGAGAACCGGGTTATCTTCGATGTGGCGGATGTTCTGGGCGGCCTGTGCGGATATAAGCGCGCCCTGTTGCGCGACAAACGCTTCTCCTGTCTCCATATGATACCGGCGACGCAGGACAGGCGCAAATTCGCGTTCGACGCGGAAACGGTGGCGGATTTTTACGCGGGGTTGCGCGAAAATTACGACTATGTACTCGTGGACGGGCCTGCGGGCGTGGGGCGGGACATGGCTCTGGCGGCCGCGGGCGGCGATATCGCCGTAATCATAACGACGCTGGAATACGTCGCGCTGCGCGACGCGGATATGGCGGACCGCGTCCTCTCGGAAGCGGGCGTGACGCAACGCGCCTGCGTGCTGAACAAGGTGAACCGCAGGCTGATGCGGAGCGGACTTTTTCCCAGCTTCGAGGACGTGTCCGCGCGCGTGAGACCGCCGCTCGTCGGCATCATCCAATACGACGAGAACATCCATATCTCCGCCAACTGCGGGGTCCCGATCGTACACCAAAAGGGCAGCTACATCGAGGAAAATTTCAACAGGATCGCGGACAGGCTGCTCGGCCTTTGACGCCGCTTTCCGCGCCGCGGCCCGGCGGCGCGCCCGTCAGAAGTTGATCGTCTTGTTTCGTATGCCCACGTTCAAAACCAGACCGATCGCGAGCATGTTGGCCGCGACCGCCGTCCCGCCCGAACTGACGAAGGGCAGGGGTATGCCGGTCACGGGCATGAGTCCCATATTCATGCCGATATTCTCAAAAATCTGAAAGGCGAACATCGTCACAATGCCTATGACGATCAGCGAGCCGTACAGGTCCTTGGCCTTGCCGCTGATCCGCCAGAGGCGCAGGAGAAAGACGAGATAGAGGAATATGAGCGCGGCGCCGCCGATAAAGCCCAGTTCCTCCGCCATGACCGCGAAGATGAAATCGGACTCCTGCACGGGGATGAAGTTCAACTCTTTCTGCGTGCCGGAGAACAGTCCCTTGCCGAACAGACCGCCCGAGCCGATGGCGACTTTCGCCTGATAGACCTGCCACGTCGCGTCTATGCTCAGATTCTCGGGATGCAGGAAGCCCTCGATACGGTCTTTCTGGTAGCCTTTCATGAATCGATAGAGGACGGGGAGCGCGAGGAGAAAGGCCGCGAAGAGCCTCCCGAACAGCTTGCCGTTTATGCCCGCGTAGAACACCATGCCCACGCACATGACGGCGAGGACAAGCCCGGAGCCGAAGTCCTGCTTCATGATGAGCGCGAGAAAGGGCGCCGCGTACAGCGCGGAGAAAAACACGCCCTTTACGGAGGCCAGCGAATCGCGTATCCCCGAAAGAAAGTTCGCGAAGATCAGCACGAACAGAATGCGCACGAGTTCCGAGGGCTGCATCGTCGTTATGCCGAGGTCTATCCACGCGAGGGAACCCGTGTTCATATCCGTGCCGAGCGGCGTGTAGACGCTGAGTTGGAAGAGCAGCGCGCAGATGTAGATCGGCTTTTCATAGCGCGCGAATATCTGATAATCCATCGACAGCGATACGCCGATGGCAATATAGCCCAGAAGATAGGAGGCCGCCTGTACCACGACGCTGCGGTTCAGCGGGTTCTCGCCGTCGTATGTGATGCTCACGATCATGCAGATACTGGCGACCGCAAAGAACAGCGGCAGCACGAGAAGCAGCCTGTCTATGCGCTTTAACAAATTGAAAAAATACCCCATATTGATCCGTAACCCCTTACCGTAATCCCCGTGTATATCCGTAAAATATGCGTTTGCCGGCGTTTTGCGACGGGGGTGCGGGTGCTTGCGCCCCACTGCGCAAGTCGCGGCGAACGGCAACCCGGGAAACCCGGGGAACACTTTTACTTGACAATACCAATTTATAAATATTATAATATAAGTTGTATGGTTTTATCAATAATTAATTAAAATTCTCGCCCGTTTGTGCAGTTGCGAT
>JAITKU010000245.1 GCA_031278255.1 Eubacteriales Family XIII. Incertae Sedis bacterium
ATCAGATGCCCAAACAGACTGCGGCCCCCGAAAAATATACGCATCAGCTTGTCGTTCAACTCCAAGATGCCCGCGACGGTATCGCCTCATGGGAAATATTCGCGGAAAAATATTCTTGCGCGGAAAAATTGGACCTCTCTGTCTGCAACTATGTGTCTGTTATGCCCAGACTGAAAGCGTGCGAACGCTTTGCGACGATGCAGGACAGAGCCATATCCGCACTGTACCACACCGCCACGAAGCTGCCGGGCTTCGGTGTCGTTGCGCCGGGTTCCGAGATTACGGACATACTTACGCCCGCAATTAAGAAAATTCCGGATGAATCAAGAAATAAGCCAAACTCCCATGACTGAAATCCATCTGATTCGCGCAGCCGAGGCGGAATGTGATCTGTACCGCATCGCCTGCGGCCACGGCGAAAGCAATCTCACGGATCGCGGCCGGCGGCAATCGGAGGCGACGAAGAAGCGTTTTGCCGGCATCCGAATCGACGGGGTATATACGAGCGACCTGTACCGCGCCCGCGCCGTGGCCGACACGGTATGTGGGACCAAAACCCCGGCCGGCCGGCAAATGAAAGAACTTCGGGAAATCCGCTTGGGCGAGTGGGAAGGGAAGAATCGGGGCAATATCGCCTATGAAGACGCGGATCGGTTTGCCAAGTTCAAAACGGCACCCGATCTGTGGCATGTAAACGGTGCCGAAACACGAGAGCGGGTCTTGGACCGAATGCTGAACGCCGTTCGCCGCATCGTCGCCGAGAACGAGGGCAAAGCCGTTGCGGTGGTTTCCCACGCCTTCGCCGTGCGGTTTCTGATGGCGGAATTGGCAGGAATGCCTCCCGAAAAAATTCACGAATTGCCGTGCGAGAACAATACGGCCGTTTCCGTCATCAATGCGGAGGGCGGCGCTCTGCGGCCGGCGATATTGTACGATGACGGACATCTGCGGGACGCGGATTTCATGTCCCGCGAAAAGCCTTATGTAAAGCCCGATTTTGACACGGATCTGTACTTTCATGCTCTGCCTTGGGTCGAATACGGCGGAATCATGGCCGACGCCGTGGAATGCGTCTGGAGGGATGCAGGCGAGGACAGGCCGTTCGACAGGAACGTCCTGTTGAACGACGCGGCCCTACTGCCGACAACAGTCGGCTTTGTGGGGCACGAACCGGCGGCGTTCTTGCAAATGGGCCTTGAACCGGGCCGGATTACCTTGCTCTGCACGCACCCGGGTTGTCGGAAGGCGGGCCTCGGCGTCCAACTCATTGGCCGGGCTGCAATGCTCGCGGGCGCAGCGGGTGCGGATCGTCTGCGCATCGCGTTGCCCAAGAAGAATCCCCATCGGAAGTTCTTTCTGGATTACGGCTTTGTCTTTGCGGAAGAAAACGAGGAAGGCCGCGACATTTTGGAGAAGGACCTTCGTTTCGACTTGGATTCGCCGGACGGGCGGCCCGGCGCCCCGTGATGTACGCACGTGTATTTGTTACAGCAATCGAAAACGGAGATGATTTTGGACACAGAACAGAGGAAAGCCGAACAACGAAGAGAAGGAATCGCCGCGCGCAAAGCATTGGAACCGGAAGAGGCCCGGCGCGCAAGCCGCCTGATCTCGGAAAAACTGTTGGCGACGCCCTTCTACGACCGCGCGCGGACGATATTCTCCTACCGAGCGTTTAACGGCGAAGTTGATGTCTCGTACTTCAACGAACAAGCCGCATGCGACGGAAAACGGGTCACCTATCCCGTCTGTCACGCGGGCGGGAAAATGGTCGCCGCTCTGCCCGCAGACGGTGACGCGTGGGAAGTGGGAAAATACGGCATACGCGCGCCCGTGGAAGCCCGTTCCCTCATCGTCGATCCCGCCGAGATCGACTTGGTCGTCGTTCCCTGCACGGCCTTTGATGGCCCGAGCAGAATGCGGGTCGGCATGGGCGCGGGATATTACGACCGCTATCTGCCGCAATGCACCGGCGCGGTCAGCGTCGCTGTCGCCTACGCGGTGCAGGCGGTTCGGGGCGAAATCGCCTATGACCGGTGGGACGTTCCGCTTAATATGATCATAACGGATTACTGAGATAACGAAAGGAAGCGTGATAAACGATGAAGAACAGAATTTGCGAAGCGCTGGGGATCGAAAAACCCGTCTTGGCCGCCTCGATGAACTGGCTTTCCAACGCGGAATGGGCCGCCGCCGTGTCAAATGCCGGAGGATTGGGGAATTTGGGATTTAACTGCGGACAGAACATGGAAACCGTGGACGTGGCAGAAACCGTTGAACGCTTCAGACAGGAAATCCGCAAGACGCGTGAGCTCACCGACAAACCCTTTTCTGTGACTTATATTCTGCCGGTTGAAGGCAACGCGGCTTCTCGCGCGTTTTCGGATCCCATTTTTGACATGTTTTGCGAGGAAATGGTAGACGTCATATACACCAACAATATGACGCCCTTGGCGAACGCCGGTGAAATCAAAAGAATACGTGAACGTGGCATCAAGGTTTTGCATCGCGATTTAAGCCCCACCAAGGAAAGCCTTTTGCACGCTGACGGCTTGGACGTGGATGCTCTGATTGTCACGGGCTTTGAAGCCGGGGGACACATGACCGCTCATAGAATCGGACTTTTCTCAATGCTCCAAGAAGTCGGCGCCTTGATCAAGACGCCTTTCGCCGCCGGCGGCGGGATTTGCACCGCGGCTGTCGCGCGCGCCGCAAGGGTAATGGGCGCGCAAGGTGTGTATGTCGGCACACGGCTTCTGGTCACGGAAGAGAATCCTGCGAGCGATATAACCAAACAGGCGATTATTAACGCGAAAGCGGAGGAGTTGATTGAGTTCAGAGCCCAAGTCGGTTATCTGCGCACAAACAAGAGCCCTATGAGCGCGGACTGCGACAAGCTGGCGCGCGCGGGCGCCGACGCGCGCGTTATCGCAAACGCTTATGCCGGCGCTTGGCGCAGAGGGATGCTATTGGGTGATCTGAACTATGGTTTTATCAGTGTATCCGACGCGATTAACAGCATAACCGCCGTGAAAACTTGTAAAGAGGTCGTGGATGAATTGGCTGCGGCGTTTGTATAACGCCAATAAAAGAAAGGCAGAAACATGAAGCTGAAAGGAAAAGTCGCAATTGTGACAGGCGCAAGCGCCGGAATGGGGAAAGCCATCGCTCGTCTTTTTTCGGAAGAAGGCGCAATCGTGATCGCCGTGGCAAGGCGCAAGGAGCGTTTGGATGAATTGACTGCGGCCGCAGGTCAAGAAGGCGGGGAAATTGTGGCTTACAGTGCGGATTTGTCCGTTCCTCAAAATATCGAAGGGTTGATTGACTTTGTTCGGGAAAAATACAAAAAACCAGATATAGTGGTAAACAACGCGGGCATTTTGGATGAAATGACGCCGGCAGCGGAATTGACGGACGAGCTTTGGGACAGGATCCTGCAAACGAATCTGACCGCCGTGATGCAACTGACGCGCGGAACCTTGCGTTTGATGCTGGAGCAAGGCGGCGGCGTCTTTGTGAATATCGCCTCGGTCGGCGGTCTGAACGGATGTCGTGGCGGAGCGGCCTACACGGCTTCGAAGTTCGGTTTGATCGGGTTCACAAAAAATGTGGGCTTCATGTACGCAAACAAAGGCGTTCGGGCAAACGCGCTCTGCCCGGGGGCGGTCAGCACTGAGATCGCGGAGGCGGGGCTGAAAAATGCCAGTCCATTCGGGCGGGAACGGGTCGCCGCCGGCTTTGGCACATGTCCTCGCAACGGAGAACCCGAGGATGTCGCCGCAGTCGCTCTCTTCCTCGCTTCAGACGATGCGAGTTTTGTAAACGGCGCCACGTTGGCGGCCGATGCGGGTTGGACCGCCTATTGATATTGGCGATTTGTTTTAAGACACGGTGGGACGGATATGAATTTCACGAAATTGAGTTGTGAAGAGTTTGTCGGGTTGGCGGCGTCGGGGAACCCGGTTCCGGGCGGCGGGGGCGCTTCCGCACTCGCGGGGGCGCTCGGCGTCGCGCTCGGGAACATGGTCGGGGCGCTGACGCTCGGAAAAAAGAAGTACGCGGACGTGCAAGGCGACATCACGGAGATGAAGGAACGCGCGACGCGCCTGCAAGGGGAACTGCTCGCGCTCGTGCAAAAGGACGCCGAAGCCTTCGAACCTTTGGCGCGCGCTTACGGAATGCCGAAGGAGAGCGAAGCGGAAAGGGCGAAAAAGGCGCGGATCATGGAAGCGGCTCTTTCGGAGGCGTGCGGCGTACCGCTTCTGATCATGGAAAAGTGCTGCGAAGCCATAGATCTTCAACGGGGCTTTCTGGAAAAGGGATCGGCCTTGGCCGTCAGTGACGTGGGGGTCGGTGTCCTGCTCTGCAAGGCCGCGCTGCGCGGCGCGGCCTTGAATGTGCGCATAAATACGAAAGCCATGACGAACCGCATTATTGCCGGAGAGCTCAATCGCCGAATCGACGCCATGCTCGAAGAATACGAACCGGCGGCGGAAGCGATTTGCGACGCGGTTTTGGCGCGGCTGAAATAGAAATAAATGAAATGAGGTGATTGCGTGGCAAAACTGTTGAAGGGCGCACCGGTTGCGGCGACCATAAGCGAAGCCGCGGCAAAGAAAGCGGACGCGCTCATAAAGCGCGGCGTATTTCCGACCTTGGCCATAGTAAGGCTCGGGGAGCGGCCGGGCGACGTTTCATATGAGAAAGGGGCGACCTCTCGCTGCGAAAAAACGGGCGTTGCGGTTCGACATATCGCATTGCCCGCCGATACGCCGCAGGAGCGGTTGATCGAGGAGATCAAAACGCTGAACGATGATCTCACCGTACACGGCGTCCTACTGTTCCGTCCGCTGCCCGCAGGCATGAACGACGATGCGGTGCGAAACACTCTGTCGCCCGAAAAGGACCCGGACGGCATAACGGACATTGCCCTCGCGGGCGTGTTCACGGGGGCGCGCACGGGCTTTGCGCCCTGCACGGCCGTCGCCTGCACGGAGATACTGAAACATTACGGCGTAGATCCAAAAGGCAAACGGGCGGTCGTGGTGGGCAGGAGCCTCGTGATCGGCAGACCCGTCGCGATGATGCTGCTCGCGGCGCACGCGACGGTCACGATCTGTCACACGCGCACGGAAAACATGCCCGCGATCTGCAAGGACGCCGACATTCTCATCGTCTGCGCGGGCAGGGCGAATGCCGTTGACGGAAGGTATCTCTCCGAGGGACAGGTCATCATAGACGTAGGCGTCAACGAGGACGAAAACGGGGTCTTGTGCGGCGATGTGAACTTAAACGAAGCCGTCGAAATCGTAGGTGCGATCACGCCCGTTCCGGGGGGCGTGGGCGCGGTAACGTCCTCGATACTGGCGAAGCACGTCGTGACCGCCGCGAAAAAAGCGGCGGAAGCCGAAGGGGTTTTGATATGAATTTCTTCACCGCCGCAGAGGTGACCGCGAATTACATTCCAACGGGCGAAGCGAAGGTGAACAATCCCGCTTGGAAAGCCTTGTCGCTCGGCATATTGGCGGGGGTGCTTATCGCGCTCGCCGCCGCGACCTCGAGTACCGCCGCGCATGACATCGCGAACGTCGGATTGGCACGCATGATCACGGGACTGCTCTTTCCATTCGGGCTCGTCATGGTGATCGTCTCGGGCGCGGAGCTCTTTACGGGATCGTGTTTGATTCCGATATCGGTTCTGGCGGGCAAGGTCCGGTTTTCGAAAATGCTCGGAAACTGGCTCATCGTCTATGTCGGAAACTTCATCGGAAGCTTTGTCGTCGCGGCGGCCTGCGCGTATTCGGGGCAGCTGAATTATTCGGACAATGCGCTCGCGGCGCATACGATCAAGGTCGCGGCCGCCAAATGCTCCATCGGCTTCGGAGACGCCGTTGTACTCGGGATATTCTGCAACCTACTCGTCTGCCTCGGCGTGTTTATGGCGCTGTCGGCCAAGGATACGGCGGGACGCGCGATTGGCGCCTATATACCCGTGGCCTTCTTCGTCATCTGCGGCTTCGAACACTGTGTCGCGAACATGTACTACATTCCCGCAGGGCTTCTCGCGATGGGCGCGCCGGAATATCTTGCTAAGGCATTGGAAACGGGCTTCCATACGGAAAGCCTCACATGGGGGGATTTTCTCTTCGCAAACCTGCTCCCCGTAACGCTCGGCAACATCATCGGCGGCGTGGGCCTCGGAGTTCTGATGTGGTTTTGCCATATTTATGGAAAACCGTCGGTGAAACAACGACGGCAGTAACAGTAATATAATCATAGGTAGAGTGAATATTGCGCGTAAAGTGTCATAAGATGGGATGTCGCTTATGAACGAAAAACCGTTTGACGGTTTGCGGTGCAATATTGCGTCCGCTGCCGCAGGGCCCGGAAATCTCTTTTCCCCGTCGCTGTGGCGTTTACAGAGGTGAACACGACACACGGAAGAAAGGAGATTTGTCATGCTTCATGAAAAAAGGCTGCCCGAAACAGCGACGACGAAAACGCAATTTGCCATAAAAAACGCGTTCACGCTCGAAAATCTGATACTCATGGCCCTGATGGCCGCGATAGCAGCGGTATTGAGCCGCTTCAGCATCTATCTCACGCCGACCTTCAGGGCGATCACGTTCACCTATCTGCCGGGCGTGATCACGGCCGCGCTGTGCGGGCCGTGGTGTGCGCTCGCCTACGGCTTCGTCAGCGATGCCCTACAGTATTTCGCGAACCCGCAAGGCGGCTATTTCCCGGGTTACGCCTTGAGCGAAATGCTCTCATGCTTAATCTACGCGCTCTTTCTTTATGGGAAGCCCGTGAAGCTTTTGCGGGTCGCCGCCGCGAGACTTGTCGTCTTGGTTCTCGTAACCATGGGCCTGAATTACGTCTGGATGAACATGATGTACGGCACGCTCGCGGGAGGATTCTATACCGGCGCACGCCTAATCAACAACTTGGTGCAGTTTCCGTTCCACGTCGCGATAATCATGCTTGTCGTGGGCAGGGTCGTTCGCTTTCGGCAAAGCCGGGCGTCAGGTTGAACGGAAAAAATCATGCGGAAGGATGCGATGACGCTTGACGCGGCGGAGGCCAAGATTCATCTTACGGGAGGAGGCGCGCGGGGCGAGAGCAGGCTCGGCCTCGCGCGGACGCGCGCGCTTCTTCGAAAACTCGGAAACCCCGAGCGAAAGCTCCGTTTTGTGCATGTGGCGGGTACGAACGGCAAGGGCTCGA
>JAITKU010000178.1 GCA_031278255.1 Eubacteriales Family XIII. Incertae Sedis bacterium
GGTTCGCCGAATTTGCGACTCTGAAATTGACAGCGGTTTTGACAACAACGCGGATAAATTCAGGCAATTATCAGAGGGGAAAACGTGGAGCTGCCCAGCGGACTTGAACCGCCGACTTCTTCCTTACCAAGGAAGTACTCTACCGACTGAGTTAGGGCAGCATGTTGTGCGATTTCCCGTCGAGGCGCCCTTTCGGTGAACCGCGCGCGCCGCGAGATTTTTCGGCGGAATTGCGTCCGCATAGCAAGCACGGCAAAGCGCCCGCGCGAAAAGCTCGCTTCAATATTTTACTATACCGCGTCGCAGAATGTCAACAGGGATTTATTGGAAGCCCGCTTGCCGCTTTGCCCCCCCTCCCGCTTTGCCCTTGCCGCTTGCCGCGTCCGCAATTTTTTTTGCGCGATGTATTGAACATACGTTCTTTATGTGATATATTAATAGAACGTACGTTCGCGTACGGCGGGAGGGGCGCGATGGACGGGAGTCTGCTTGAAAAACTGAAGATACTCGGCGACGGCGCCAAGTACGATGTTTCCTGCGCCTCGAGCGGCGTGGACCGCACGAATGTGGGGCGCGTCGGCAACACCTGCGCCGCCGGCATCTGCCATTCTTGGTCGGCGGACGGCCGCTGCATCAGTCTGCTGAAGGTACTCCTCAGCAACCGTTGCGTCTACGACTGCAAATATTGCGTGAACCGCAGGAGCGCCGACACGCCGCGTACCGCTTTCGAGCCGTCGGAACTCGCGGAACTCGTCATGGAATTCTATCGCCGCAACTACATCGAGGGCCTGTTTTTGAGTTCCGCCGTCGATATCTCGCCGGACGACACGGCGGAACGGATCCATCGTTGCCTGTGCCTCCTGCGGGAAAAATACCTGTTCGCGGGCTACATTCACGCGAAGATCATCCCCGGGGTTTCGCCGGAGTTGGTACGGCGCATCGGTCTGGCGGCGGACAGGCTCAGCGTGAATGTGGAACTCCCCTCGCAGGAGAGCCTGCGCCTCTTGGCGCCGCAGAAGAAGATCGGGGGCGTATTCGGCCCCATGAAACAGATATCGCAGACGCTGGCGGAGCAGAGGACGCTGAAAGGCCCGGGATTTATGGATCGCACGGTCCCTTTCGGCACCGACGCGGCGGCGGGGGACGGCAGCTTGGCGACGCTTATGCACGGTCAAAATCCCGCCGTACTCCCGGCCGCGCGCGGCGGATACAGGGAGCGTTTCGCGCCGGGCGGGCAGTCCACGCAGATGATCATCGGCGCCTCGCCGGAGACCGACAGGCAGATCATCAAGACCTCGGAATCCCTGTACAGGATATTCCGGCTGAAGCGGGTCTACTTTTCGGCCTACATAGCCGTGGGCGACGCGCCGGAACTGCCCGCGCCGGCTTCGCCGCCGCCGCTTCTGCGCGAACACAGGCTCTATCAAGCGGATTGGCTTCTTCGCTTTTACGGCTTTGCGGCGGACGAGATATTGGACGAGGCGCATCCCTTTCTGGATGCGGACCTCGACCCCAAGATCAGTTGGGCGCTGCGCCATATGGAACTGTTCCCGGTCGAGATCAATAAGGCGCCCCCGGAAATGCTGCTGCGCATCCCGGGCGTCGGAAGCGTCTCCGCCGTGCGCATAGCCCGTCAGAGGCGGATCGCGGCGGTCAAATACGACGATCTCAAAAAGATCGGCGTCGTGCTGAAGCGGGCGCGCTTCTTCATCACCTGCTCGGGGAAGTATTACGGCGGCAAGGACCCGGACCCCGTGTACATCAAGGGACAGACGCTGCGGCCGGAGGAGATACGGAACGGCCTGACGGACAAAACCGCCTCGCGGCAGATATCCATGTTCGACGGCGGTCTCCTGCCGCCGGGCGCGGCATCCGCCGCGCCCGGTCCATTCGCCGCCGGCGCGGCGGGCGCCGCGCCGGCCGGTCCGCAGGAAGCGGGCTTTCCCGCCGCTTTCGCGCCGAGGGGCCAAGCGTAAAAGGGAGGGGCCATGGATTATCTGTACGACGGAAGCTTTGACG
This sequence comes from Eubacteriales Family XIII. Incertae Sedis bacterium, assembly GCA_031278255.1. Classification (GTDB taxonomy): domain Bacteria; phylum Bacillota; class Clostridia; order Peptostreptococcales; family Anaerovoracaceae; genus JAITLA01. Next base: position 2,020 of record JAITKU010000178.1, read on the forward strand.
GTTTTCTGTGCTGCGTGTTCCGACACTATTACCGGGAAAAGGCCGAGGGGATCTTCCCGGCGGCCCGCTACCAAAGCGATCTGCTCCGCGCCCACAGCATTGTGGAAACGAACGAGGAGGAGGCGGCCCGCGTCTACGCGGCCATCGAACGCAAGATATCCGCAAGCGACATGAAGCGAATATACATGGTTTTTCGGTCGAGCGTTCCGGGCAAGGAGACGGCGCTTCTGCGCTACATACGCCTCGGGTTCAAGGAGGGATCTAAGATTCGTCTGCTCTTCGGCAACCCCATCGTGTTCGCGGTGCAGCAGGCGGAGCAGAGGGTGGTAAAGGAGGTGCATAGGATGTGCGGCCTCGTTCGTTTTTCGGAATGCAAGCCCGGCGCGGGGACCGCCGAACGGCCCATACTCTACGCGCCCATGACGCCGGATCACGATATCGCGGAATTCTTGGCCCCGCATTTCTGCGATCGATTCAAGGAAGAGCCTTTCATCATCCACGACGAGGCCCGGGCAAAGGCCCTCGTATCCGCCGCGGGGGAATGGTACATAACGGATTTTCACGATGCGGACGCGCTCACCGAAACGGGCGCGGAGCGCCGATATCGCAAGCTTTGGCGGGAATACTTCGACGTGACGGCCATACGTGAGCGGAACAATCCCGCCTGCCAACGACGCTTTATGCCCGTGCGATATTGGAGAAATTTAACAGAAATCGATCCGAAACCCCTCTCTCCTGATTAAGCACCGCCGTCCCGCATGACGCGCCGTATGCTCTCGCCGTAAGGCGGCCGGAGGACGCCGTGTTCGGTTACGATGCCCGTAATCAATTCGTGGTCCGTGACATCGAAAGCGGGGTTGTATACGCGTACGCCCCGCGGTGCCATGCGCTTTTCGTACCACATCTCCGTGATCTCCTCGGGTGCCCGCTGCTCGATGGGGATGTCGTCGCCCGTCGCGGCGCGCGGATCGAAGGTGGAGGTCGGCACGCAGACGTAGAAAGGAATGCCGTAATGCTTGGCCAGAATCGCCACGCCCAAGGTGCCGATCTTGTTGCAAGCGTCCCCGTTGGCCGCAAGGCGGTCGCAACCCACGAGTACCGCCTGCACCCGGCCGCTCTTCATCACGCAGGCGGCCATATTGTCGCAGATGAGCGTCGGCTCCGCGCCGGCGGCGCAGAGTTCAAAAGCGGTGAGGCGCGCTCCCTGTAGCAAGGGCCTTGTTTCATCGACGAACAGCTTGAAACGATACCCCCTTTCCAAGCCGAGGTGAATGGGCGCGAGCGCGGTGCCGTAACGCGTCGTCGCCAGATATCCGGCGTTGCAGTGCGTCAGGATGCCGTCCCCGTCGCGCAGCAGGCCGAGGCCGTGTTCGCCGATGGCGCGGCAAACGGCCGCATCCTCTTCGAGGATGCGGATCGCTTCGTCGCGCAGCAGCGTTTTGATACGCGGCAGGGCCTGTTCCCTGTGCGCCGACGCGACGTTTTCCATGCGGTCGAGGGCGCGGAAGAGGTTCACCGCCGTGGGGCGCGTCGCGGCGAGCGCGTCCTTGGCCGCCTTGAGGCGCTCGTAAAAAGCGTCGTAATCGTCCGCGTCGATGGATTTTGCCGCCAGATACAGGCCGCAGGCCGCCGCCGCGCCGATGGCCGGCGCGCCGCGCACCTGCAACAGGCGGATGGCGCGCCGGATATCCTCTTGACGCGTGAGGCGCAGGGAAACAACCTCGCCCGGCAATTTGGTCTGGTCGAGGATCACCAGGGCGTCCCCGTCGTCGTCCAAGGCTACGGTCTCGTATTGCATGGATTTCGTCATATGCGTTTCCTTTCCGGCATTGTCCCGCGCGCGGCCCGTGACGGCGCTTTGCCCCTCAGACGTTGCCCACGTGTACGCGGGTGAGCGCCCGCCTCGCGATTTCGGCCAGACGCGTGAGCGTTTCGGCGGGTGTCGGCCGCTTCTCCGCCATCTTGTATCGCGGGAAGAAGCGCGTGATATGGAGCGGGATATCGCGGGAGAGCGACGCGAGCCACCGGGACAGCGCCGTCATTTCCGCGTCGCCGTCGTTTTCTCCCGGGATGATCAGCGTCGTCACCTCCGTGTGGCAGACTTCGGCGCAGCGCGCGACGGTCCGCTTGACCGTCTCCAAATCCCCGCCCATGCGCCGGTAGAAGTCCCGCGTAAAGGCTTTCAGGTCTATGTTTATCGCGTCGATGAAAGGCAGCAATGCTTCGAGCGGTTCCGCGCAGATCATCCCGTTGCTGACAAGCACGACCTTTAGGCCCCGCGCGCGCAAAGGCGGCGCGGCGTCGAGCAGGTATTCCGCGCCGATCAGAGGCTCGTTGTAGGTGAAAGCGAGGCCGAGGTTTTCCGGTACGGAGACCGCGATCTCGACCAGCCGCGCGGGCGGAACGAATTCCGTCTTTGGCTTTGCCTGCGAGATCGCGCTGTTCTGGCAGAAGCCGCAGGCCATATTGCAACCGTAGCCGCCGATCGAGAGAATAGGGCGCGCGGGATGAAAATGGTACAGGGGTTTCTTCTCGATGGGATCGAGCGCGAGGGAGGAAATCCGCCCGTAGCTTTCCGCGCGAAGAACGCCGCCGACATTGCGGCGCGCGCCGCACAGCCCGGTTTGCCCCTCCCGGACGAGACAGCGGTGCGGACACAGCCCGCAGCGCAAATCTGCGCCCTCCGTCTCCCAAAAAAGCGCGCGCGTCATGTGTGCCGCACCACCTCAAAGCGTTCGAGCGTGTAAGGCTCATCCGCGCGTATGCCGGCCTTTTTCAGCGCGATCGAAATCTGCTCGTCCACGCTGTCCACGCCGTCGAGATTCGGCAGCAGCAAGCCGCGCCTGTGTCCGCGCGTCACGATAACGCCGTAGCGCGAAACGTCCAATTCCCGCTTGCTTTGAATGGGTTCCGGCGGCGAAAGCACGTCCACGCTGTAGCTGAGAGCCTCCAGTTCCGCGGGAACGATCGGATCGAAACGCGGATCGCGCGCCGCGGCGGAAACGCTGTTTGCGAGGATTTCCAGCGCGACGTTCCGTTCCGTCGGCAATATCGTGCCGATACAGCCGCGCAGATTGCCGTCTTTCTTGATGGAAACGAATACGCCGGCCCGCTGTGAGAACAGCGCGGGGTCCGCGTCCGCCGGCGGTTCGATGGATTTTCCCGTGCGAACATAGGTCTCGACATTGCGCCGCGCCAAGCGCACGAAAGGGTCCTCTCCGTCTCGCAGCTTCTCCGCGCGGGCTTTCCTGTCCGACAGGATGGACGGCAAGAGACTGTCCGCTTCTCCGTCACCCGTGAAAGCGGCGGTCAGATAGCCCACGCCAAAGGGTCCCTCGTAGGCCAGCACGCGGCTTTCCACCCGTAGGCCGTCCAGAAAGCCGGCCAGCATGACGAGACTGCGCAGGCCGCATTCGGCCGCCCTTTCGCAGAGGGCGGGATCGACGGACAGCAGACCGCGAAAGTCCGCGTCCCGCACGCACCGGCGCACAAAAGCGTCATGCGCGGGGCCTTCTTTCACAAAGCCGTAGGGACCGTCCGCTTTCAGTTTGTGGGACATATCGCCGCTGGCCACCGCCACGACACTGCGCGAGAGCGATCGGACGGCCCGCCGAACGCACATGCCGAAGCGGTAATGCTCGATGAGCGACAGGCCGGACAGGGAAATGCGGACGATCCGGGGTGACTTGAAGAAGTACAGGGGAACCGTGACGCCGTGGTCCAGCGCGGGATCCCGCTCCCCGAGCGGTCCGGCCGGAATGCCGTCCTCTTCCGCGCATTCCGCGATACGCGCGGCCAGTTCATCGTCGTAATCGACGGAGAACTTGATGTGGCGCGCGCGAAACGCCCCGAAATCCCCCGCGGCCGATCCGCCCGGCGAGATATGGATATAGTCGCTGTACAGGACGCTGTGCGGGGAGAAGATGATCACGGTCTCGGGTTTCGCGGCGGCGGCCTCGGCCGCCGCCTGCTCG
>JAITKU010000284.1 GCA_031278255.1 Eubacteriales Family XIII. Incertae Sedis bacterium
CCCACTGACGCCTATGTTTTGAGGGGCGGCGGGCAAAGCCCTTGTCCCCTCAAAACATCCGTTCAACAATTGAAGTGCGCCTTTGGCGCTTCAATTTTGGACGGAGCCAAAATTGAAGCGAGGTATGAAACCATGTCAACATCTCTGGAATTTCGCGGTATCGGGAAGAGCTACCCGGGCGTACGCGCCCTCGACGACATCAGCTTTAAGGCCGAGGGCGGCCGGGTACTCGCGCTGCTCGGCGAGAACGGCGCGGGGAAGAGTACCCTGCTCAAGATTTTGAGCGGCGACCAAAGAAGCAGCGAGGGGGAAATCCTGCTCAACGGCGAAAAAATTTCTTTTGCGGACCCGCAGGCGGCGATCGCCGCGGGCGTCAGCGTCATCTATCAGGAGCGGCAACTCGTTCCCGCCATGACCGTCATGGAAAACATCTTTCCCGACGCCATGCCGGTGAAATTCGGCGGCCTGCTCGACAGACGCAAACTGTATGACGACGCAAAGGCAATCATAGACGTTTTCGGTCTGCCGATCGACCCCGCGGAGCAGGTGGGGCGGCTGAACGTGGCCTATCAGCAGATGGTTGAGATCATGAAAGCCTACCGCCGCAATTCGGACGTTATCGCCTTTGACGAGCCGACGGCGCCGCTCACGGACACCGAGATCGATATACTCTTCAACATCATCAAAAAACTCAAGGCGGAGGGCAAGACCATCCTCTACGTCTCCCATCGATTGTCCGAAATCTTCAAGACGGCGGATGATATCGTCGTGCTGAAAGACGGGAAGCTCGTCACGCAATTCAAGGTCACGGAAACAAGCGAGACGGAACTGATCCGCGCGATGGTCGGCCGCGACATCGGCGACACCTACGCAAACCTCAGCCGCAATGACGCGTTCGGCGATGTCGTACTCGACGTGAAGAATCTCAAAACGCCCTACGTCCGCGACGTGAGCTTCCGCATAAGAAAAGGCGAGATCGTCGGGCTGGCCGGTCTTGTCGGCGCGGGACGCACGGAAGTGGCGCGCGCCCTGTTCGGCGCGGACCCCGTGACGGGCGGCGAGATCGTCCTCGACGGCGAGTCCGTATCGTTCAAGTCCCCGCGCGAGGCCATCAAGCGCGGCGTGGCGCTGTGCCCCGAGGACCGCAAAGAGGAAGGGCTCGTCATGTTCCGTTCCATCAAGGACAACGTCGCGATGCCCGTGATCAACAAACTCTGCAACCTGGGCTTCCTGAGGCGGAGCGAACTTACGGCGCTCGCCGACAGGGCCGTGAAGAAATACAATCTCAAAACGCCGTCCCTCGACAAGATCACCTTTGAACTCTCGGGAGGCAACCAGCAGAAAGTCATTCTCGGACGCTGGACGGGCGACAGGCTGAACACAAAGCTGCTCATCCTCGACGAGCCGACCAAGGGCATCGACGTCGGAACAAAGGCGGAGTTGTATCAGACGGTCTGCGATCTCGCAAAGGATGGCATCGCGGTGCTGTTCATATCCGGCGAACTCACGGAGGTTATCAACTTGGCCGACAACATCGTCGTCATGCACAACGGTCGTGTCACGGGTGCCGTATCGCGGCAGGAGGCCACGGAAGAACGTGTCCTCGCGCTCGCGATGCTCGAATAGGAGGCGCGGTATGAAAACAAACGATTTTTACGGCAAATATCTGCGTCCGCTCCTCGAAAACAAGATATTTACGCTTATTCTGCTGCTCGTCGTGATGGTGCTTGTGTTCACCGTATGGTCGGAGATCATCGGCTACCACTTCTTCAAGGCGACCACTTTCCGGAACATTTTGAATTCGGTCGTCGTAACGTCTTTCCTGACGATCGGCGCGGGCTGTCTGCTCATCTCGGGCGAGATCGATCTGTCGCAGTCGGCCGTGGGCGCTTTCGGCGGCCTTTTGCTCGCCACCGCCGTTTCGGCTTGGAAACTGCCGTGGTTTTTTTCCATACTGCTCACCCTGCTGTTTTGCGCGCTGCTCGGCGCGTTGAACGCGCTGTTCGTTGACAAATACCGCTTTCATTCCTTTATCGGAACGCTCGCGATGGCGTCCATGGCCAAGGGGCTCATGTACCTCTTCAGCTCCCTCGGCAGCGCCACCGGGATCGCGGCCAACCTCGCGTTCGCGGACGATGCGCTTGATTACATCGGCATGGGCAAAATCGGCGCCGTACCTTTCGGCGTCTTGCTCATGTTTCTCTTCTTCCTGATCTACGGCGTACTCATGTCAAGGACGAGCTTCGGCATGAAGGTCATGCTCAAGGGCGGCAATCCCATAGCGGCGCGGCTGGCGGGTATCAGCGCCACGGCAATCACCTATATCCTCTTCATCAACAGCGCCGTACTCGGAGGCGTTTCCGGGGTGATCAACGCCGCCCGCGTCGGCCAAGGCTCGCTCGTGGCGCTGACCACAAACCAGTTTACGGGCATTACGGCCGCGTTCATCGGCGGCATTTCGTTCGGCGGCGGTACGGGCAACATGGGCGGCGCTTTCATCGGACTCTTGATCTTGAACACCTTCCAGATCGGCATGGGCGTCGTGGGCGTCAACCCGTACTGGGTGAGCGTCTTTACGGGCCTGATCCTGATCGTCGCGCTCACGATGGATTTCGTTTCGCAGAGAAGCAGGAGGGCGGGTCATGTATAAGGCGTCTGTTTTGGAGCGCTTGCTGCGCGATAGGGCCACCCCCTTGGCGGCCATACTCATCATCCTCGCGCTGATCACCATGGTGATCAGCAGCGGCGTACTCGACGGCGAACCGGCTTCCGCGCTGTTTACGGCGGGCTTCATGTCCGGCGGCAACCTGCTCAACGTGTTCTACGATCTTGTGATACAGTGCGTCATGCTCTGCGGTCTGGCCCTCCTGCTCATCAGCGGGAACATCGATCTGTCCGTGTCGGCGCAGGCCGCCTTGGGGACGATGATCTTCGGCCTGATCTGCCGGGACACGCCGCTGCCTTGGTTTCTCGCATTGCTCATAACCCTCGCGATCGCCGGCTGTATCGGTTTCTTTCACGCCACGCTCGTGAACAAGCTGCATTTTCCGTCTTTCATCGCCACGATCGGCATGTCGTCGGTATACAACGGTCTGTGCAGGGTCCTGACGGGGGGCAACAACATCCAGATCAACCGCACCGGCTTTCTGGAGATCGGCAAATCTCATGTATTTGACAAATTTCCCACAACATTCCTGTTTGCGGTCCTGCTCGTGATCCTGTTCCAGTTCATACTGTCGCGCACGGCTTTCGGTCGCAGCGTCTACATGGCGGGCGGCAATCCGTTCGCCGCGCGTTTGTCGGGTCTGAACCCGGACCGGATCCGTACGGTACTCTTTGTCAGCAACGGCGTACTCGCCGCCCTCGGCGGTCTGCTGTGGACGGCACAGACGAAGATCGCAAGCCCGACGGCTTTCCTCCAATCCATGCCCGATATGCGCGTCATTTCGTCGTCGATCCTCGGGGGCGTGTCCTTCTTCGGCGGCGCGGGCAATCTCGGCGGGCCTTTTGTCGCGCTCTTGCTTCTGAATATATTCGAGAATATGCTGGCCATCCTGAACGTGCAATCCTACTGGAGTATCTTCATGCAGGGCTTTTTGCTCGCCTTTGCGCTCATCATCGATTACATCAGCACGGAACGCAAAAAACGCAAGCTGCTCAGGATATGAGCCTTGACGGGGGACGGGGCAGGGACGCCCCCTCCCCCGCTTCGCCGGCCCGCCTGTCTGCGCGTTTTGCGGCGTGAAAAAGTGTGAAAGAAAGGAAATACGCCTATGCCCAAGGAAATACACACCCGCACCGTTGCGCTTACGCTGAACGGAAAGCCCCGCTCGCTCACCGCGGCCCCGCACTGGACGCTGCAGCGGGCGCTGCGCTTTGCCGCCGGGCTGACGGGGACGAAACACATGTGCGACAGGGGGGTTTGCGGCTCCTGTACGGTGATTCTGGACGGCCGGGCGGTGCTTTCCTGCCAGACGCTCGCGGTCGAATGCGAGGGCAAAACCGTGCAGACGGTCGAGGGTATCGCGGCGGAACCGAAATGGCAGCCGCTGATCGACGCCTACTGCCGCCACGACGCCATGCAGTGCGGATACTGCACGCCGGGCTTCCTCGTTTCGGCAAAAGCCCTGCTGGACAAAAATCCGAATCCGACGGAGGCGGAATGCCGTGAAGCGCTCGCCGGAAACATCTGCATTTGCGGCACCTACCCGCGCCACGCCGAGGCGATCTTGGATGCGGTACGCGAGATGGCAAAGGAGGCTTAGCGATGGCGGACATCTTGGGAGCAAACGGACAAAGGGAGGAATTCAGGGTCGTCGGCAAGGCGAACTTGCCGGGCAAACTCAGCCGCGCGCTGGCGACGGGCGTGGCGAAGTTCGGCGCGGACTACATCCTGCCGGATATGCTCTGCGCAAAATTCCTGCGCAGCCCCTACGCGAACGCGCGGGTCAAGCGCATAGACGACACAAAGGCGCGCGCCCTCCCGGGCGTGGTGGACATACTCACGTGGGAGGACGAGGATATAAAGAATCTGACCGGCTTTGGGGAGCATTTCGGCCCGCAAAGGCCTTGGCTCGACAATCTGGCGGACCAAGAGGGCGCGGAGACGGCGCTCATCGTCGTCGCCGAGGACGAGGATATATGCGAAGAGGCCCTGCGCCTGCTCGATATCGAGTGGGAGGTCCTGCCGCACGTCGTCAATCTGCTCGCGGGCAGGGCAAAGGACGCGCCCGTGATCCGTCCGCAGGTGCGCGAGGCGCCCACTTTCGGACCGCCGAGCAAGGACGCGCCGAAGAACCCGCCAAAGCGCGGGAACGTCGCCTATTCCAACCTCGCCGCGGGCGACATCGAGTCCGGATTCAGGGAGGCGGATCACATCATCGAATACGATCTGTACATGCCGGCTTTCGCCTCCCATATGCCCAACCCCTCAGGCTCCGCTGCTTGGTGGTTCGACGATCCCTACCACGGCGAGGGCGGAAAGAGCCTGCACATAGAGGGCGCCGTGCGGGAACGGAACGCGATTGCGGCCATGTACGGCCTGCCGCAGGAAAAGACGGTGCAGGAGGGGCTGTTTATGGGCGGCAAATACTGCGACTGGGGCCTGCGCAAATCGCAGGAGATCACGCCCCTGCTCGCCAAGCGGACGGGCCGCCCCGTGCGCTGCGTGAACACCCGCGAGGAAAGCTTCGACCAGATCATGATGCAGCGCTATATGCATCTCAGGGTCGGATTCAAAAGCGACGGCTTGATTACGGCGATCGACGATTTTTCGATCGCGGACGGCGGCGTGTGGGGCTCCTCCGGCTTCGGCAACGTCGGGGACCTGACGCAGGGTCCTTTCAACACGGTCAAATGCCCGAACATCTCCCAGCGTATGGAGATCGTGGACTCGAACCGG
>JAITKU010000008.1 GCA_031278255.1 Eubacteriales Family XIII. Incertae Sedis bacterium
CCGCGCCGAGCCGCCGGGCATGGGCGTCAGGAAGTAGCCGACCAGCACGATCGGCAAAAAATAATAGAGAAAGGTCACGCTTGAAAAAAGCATGGGTCCGCAGGTCCTCCGTTCCGGGAAACCGCGCCCGCGCCCGCAAAAACCCGCCGCGCCGCGCAGATCGTCCGCCTGTGATTCTATCATAAAAGACATGACCTTGGCAACAGATTTTCACTTCCCGGCGCTTTCTTGCCTCTTGTTTTCGGCCGTTCGTTTTTTGTCGCATCCGCTCTTTGAAATCCGGTCGCCGGCTTAAAAAGAGGGACTGTCCCTTTCTGATTTTCTTCAGTCAAAGACAGCCCCTTTCTTCACAAGAACGGTCAGACAAAGGCGTCCAGAGAGGACCCTTCCTCTTCCTCAAACGTAATTTCCCTCGGCGTGTTGACGCGGATATCGCCCACCTCCCCGTATTGGTACAATTGATCGAGCATTTCCACAACCGCGCGGATGCGCGTCCGCAACAGGTAGCCGTGTTTTTCGGCGACGGAAAGCAACGCTTCGGGGTCCAAATCGGTCGCCCGGCCGTAGGCCTTCCCGTGGTATTGGCATATCTTCTGCAATACCTCCAGGCTTTCTTTCCTGTTGAGCGGAAGCAGTTGCGTCGCCGAAGCGATTTCCGTCAGCATCGCGTCTATCGCCGCCCTGTCCTCGGGAGACAGCAGAAGCGCGGCGTCCAGATTGGCGTGTTCCTGCTTCGCTTCAATGACATCCGGCGCGTAGGAAGCGTTGAACGCGAATATACAGTAGGTCGCTTCCGCGCGCGCGGGCCTGAGCAGGTCGTGCATATTGACGTAGGCTTTCTGCCGCGCCTTTTTCCCGAGGCGTCCGATCAACTCGGCCTCGTCGAACAGAAGCACCCAGCCCTTGTATCCGAGCGACAAGAACAAGTGCGACAGGAACGCAAAATAGTCCTGTATATGGCGCGACTTGGCAAAGGCGACGTTAAAGACCGCGGATTCGCCGTATATGCGACGATATATCTGCCTTATCGTGGCGTTGGCCATGAAATTCCCCTCGATATCGCCCGGCAGCAGATATTTTTCCTCGTCGTCCTGCGTGCCCAAATAGGATTTCAACACGTAGTACAGCTTGTTGCATGTCAGCTTGGTGAGACAGTATTCCAACAAGGGCGCGACGATGGGATTCCCGGCGGAAAGTTGCTCAAAGGCGGCGGATATGCCGGGCCGGAGCCGGTCCGGCAGATAGGTCCCCTGCAATATCTTGGGATACAGCAGATGCAGGCTCGACAGGGGGCTTTCCTTGCTCAAGGTGAGCGTACTGACCACCATATTCCGCTCCCGCGCCATGTTGAAAACGGTGTTCAGCAGGTGGGTTTTCCCCTCGCCGTATTTCCCTGAGATGATCCGTCCGCCTGAACAGCGGTTCTCCTCCAGGGCCTCCAGCGCATCCTCGATCTCACGCATGAGCTTGGGGCGGGCGGAAGAAAAGCAATAACTCACCTCGCGGGACGGTATCCCCGAGCGCAGCGCCTCTATGATCCGTCCGGATTGATAATCGTACATCGGACGTTTTCCTCCTTTACGGCAAAGTCTTATACGCTTGCCGTTTCATGCACGGTTTTGTTCAGGTCGATGATATCGGAAAAACGATTGAAGCGCCGGCTTTCGATTTCGTTTTGAATGCGCATCCAAAGCGCTTGATACGACTTCAATCCGGCCGCCTCATCCTCCATCAGGCACCTGTCGAACGCGAATACAAACATGACATGGCTGAGCGTGTCTATCTCATCGATCAGTTCCCTTATGCTTTCATACGTGTCCTCGCGCCGCATCTTCGTATAGCGTATCTCCTCCAGAGAACTCCTTTCGATCAGGATATCCAAATCGTCCACGCCGACCGCCAAACCGGTATAACCCGCCAGACGCAACACCTCGACCAGGGAACGCAGCATGTGCCGCGCATTGTGCTTGGCGATCTTGAACGGAGACAAGCCCAGTTTGCGCAAGGTCGGCAGACGGACGCTCTTATCGCCGTCCAGCCATGCGAGCAGCAAATCCCGCGAGGCCGGCTCGAGTACCGGATGCCCCAGAATACCGCCCGTCAACAGAGCGGCGCAGACGGCGAAGTTCTTGTCGATGCGCGGATTTTTGAAAAACATGTCGCTAAGCTGCGCGCGCAGTTCCAAACGCGTAACCGGATCAAAGCGCCCTTCGCGCATCAGATAATCCGCGAAATTCATATCCTGCGGAATATCCTCAAAGCGACAGCCCATCTGCGTGACGACGCGCTGCGCGCAGGATTGCAGACAATCCCGCAGGTTCACCGCGCGCAGAATCGCAACGTATATTTCCTTGAAATCGTGCAACCACACGCTTTTGGCGGACAGATACGCGATCTTAAAACGCCGTTTCTCCGCCTCGGACAAGAACAGCCGCAAACAACGGCTTTTGCCGCTGCCCGAACCGCCCGTAATGAATTTGATCTTGCTTCCGCCCGGCGCAATATATGCGTCCAGATAGTATTCCCGCCAGAAATCGACGATCATCTGCGGCTCCAAGAGTTTTTGGTCGAAAGCGGCCTCCTTTTCCGTTTCGGTCGAAGCGCGCTCATTCCACTCATTTTGATTGACGACACCAAAAACCATTGTCGATCCTCCTGTGTTTTGACGGAAAGGGCGGCAGGATTGCATCCGCTGTCCGCGAAACGAAACATCTTTGCGGTCTTGCCGCGGGGCGGGCTATTCCTCGCCGAAGAAACGAATCGTCACCAAAAACTGTTCATTGCCGGCCGCGTCCACGATGCGAATCGCCTTGCTGTTGTTTCGGCTCGGGCCGAACTGGAACCTGCGCCCGTCGCCCGACTCGTCGGAATCCGCGGCATACAGGCGCGCCAAATCCAAGGCGTAACTCTGCATGTCATACTCCTTCCTGAAGCGGCCCATCGGCGTCAAGAACTTATAGATCGTCGTCAGATACACATCGACCCCGTGTACCGGTTTCTTGCCCTTTGCCCCCACCAAAACGGCGATATCATAGGCCGCCGCCAACTCCGCCGCATATTTCGCCGGATTGAACGGGGCGGACAAGAGTTTGTCGCGTTCCTTTTCGAGCAGGTCCACGATGGCGCGCGGGCGCAGACCGGCGGCCTTGCGCTTATTGATCAGCAATTCCTCGTTTTGCGGATCGATCTTCAAGCGGTAAGGGAATACCTCGTATGTATTGTCCTCTCCCTTGATATCGATTTGCCGTTCTTTGCAAAATTCCACCAGCTGTCGCGCAAAATCCCCCGATTCAAGGTAGGCGCGCATATCGGCGGATTCGATCTTTTCCGCAACGGCCGCCGTACTGCGGTCGCAATCGGCGACGATCGCGCGCGCGGCGGGAAGCTCGCGTGCGGCGGCTTTCAGGTCCCCTTTTTCCATGCCTTTGTTGATGCGCTTGAGCAGACGCTGCTGCGTGGCGATCTGTTCCCTCAACCGTTCCGCAATCTCCGTGTATTCTTTGAAAAAATCCTCATAATTCATTAAAAACTCCTTTTTTCGCAAGCTGTCTGCCGGTATAATTCGCTTAGGGAACGTATCCGCTCGTTCCCGTTAACAGTTTAACTTGCTTGCCGTTAATTGTCAATTGTTTTGCGACAATTCCTTCTTTGAAACCATGCGGTCCGTAACGCAAGGAGCAGCGATGCAAAAAAACCCGCCCGATTCGCAATATTTTCCACAGCTGTATCCCTGGCAGGAGGTCTGCCTTTCGCGATGGTTTGAAAACGGATGCAGGGGAATCGCCGGCGTGGCGACCGGGGCGGGGAAAACCCTGCTGGCGCTGGCCGCGATCCGGCGCTTGACCGCGCGTCGGCCCGCCGAAGCGATCAAGATTAAGATCATCGTTCCCAAGGTGTTCCTCGCCGCGCAATGGCGCGCCGATATCCTGCGCTTTCTCGGCGTTTCCCGCAGGGACATCGGCCTTTTTTACGGCGCGATCAAAGAGGACAACGGGAAACCCTTTATGATCTACGTCCTCAACACGGCGCGCCTTTGCGTAGCGCGGCACATTCTGAAAGACGCCGCAGACGGCTTCTCCGTGCTGCTCATATGCGACGAATGTCACCGGTTCGGCGGCGCGGAAAACGCGCACGTATTCGATTTTCTTCCGCATATCCCGCGGGAACGCTACTTTGCCCTCGGCCTGTCGGCCACCCCGGAGGGGGAGAATTACCGGGAGACGATTGTCCCCGCCCTCGGAAAAGAGATCTATCGATACGATCTGTCCGACGCGGCGCGCGATCGAATCGTCGCGGACTGCGTGTTCTTTCACGTTGCGGTGAATTTCACGCCCGATGAGAGACGGGATTACGACGAATTCACCGATAAGATCACCGCGTTCACGCGCAAGCTGCTGCGAATCTGCCCCTCCCTGCGAGACACGCCGCACAGGATGTTTTTCCAAAAATTGCTGCGCATTCAGGCGCACGAGGGGGCGGCGGGCGAAACGGCGCGGCGGCTGTCGTTGCTTTTCCTGCGGCGCAAGGAGATCGCGCACAGGGCGCGGATGCGGATCGATTGCGGTACGGAGATCGTAAAGCGCTTGATGCCAGACCATCGGACGATCCTGTTTACGGAACGGATCGAAACGGCGGACAGCCTGTTCGGCCTCCTGCACGAGGCTTTCCCGGGCCGGATCGCCCGGTATCACAGCCATATGGGCGCGGAGGAAAAGACGCGCGCGCTCAATCGGTACAAGGAGGGGGAAAGCCGGGTGATCGTATGCTGTCACGCCTTGGATGAGGGCCTGAATGTGCCTGAAACGGACGCGGGCATCATCTTGTCGGTGGGCAGCGGTCTGCGGCAGCGCATCCAGCGCATCGGTCGCGTCCTGCGGCGCGGGAACGCGGAACAGCCGAAGAAAATCTATTATCTGTACATCGCAAACAGCGCCGAAGCCACGGAACTTCTGCCCTCGGAAGATTCCGGCGCCGGCGTGAACGCGGGTCCCTACGAACTCGCGTGGAGCGAGGAAGGCGAATTGCGGCCGGATCCCGCGTACCAAGCCGCGGCGGAACGGGTGACGGCGCATCTGATCCGCTCCGGCGCTTCGGAACCGCATCTGCGCAACGCGAGGACACATCTGAACAGAGGCGTCGTCCGCACGGATTTTCTGCTCTCCGAATTCCGCTGCCTCGAACGGATCAAGCAGGCGCACCCTTATGAAAAGGACTATCTGATCGTCATGCTGCTCATGGCACGGGCCCGCGCGGGCTTGCTCTGACGGGGATTTCAGCCCGTTTCCGCACGGCCCGCGATGTTTACGAAGCCGGAGACACTGCCCGGATGCGCGAGATCACCGAAAAAGTGTCTTGCCATGTTTCAATTTTAGGCGGAGCCAAAATTGAAACATCAAAAATACAAGGACATCCTCTCGTAAAGTTGGTAAAAGGGAAGCAGTGAGTCAAACATCCGCTAAACAAACGAAAGGAGTTTCCTCATGTTTGATTCTACCATGGATGTCTGCCAAATGAAACAGGAAATTTTGACCTTCTGCAATAAACTTTCCATAAACCGTAAACTTTCGGCTCGTCTCGGGAGAGTAAAGACCAAGTTCCTTTCGGACATGATTTACGGCATGATCGCAACGGGGAGCGTTATCCTGTCGGATATCGCCGATTCGTTAAGAGAACCGATCCAAAAGAAAAACACCTTGGAAAGACTGCCACGCGGACTCAAAAACCGTACAAGAACGGAATTATTTAAGGCGCATTGTCGCGCGTTCGCGGCGGGCCGTTTTCTTCGCAACTTGCTTTTTTGGCAAGAACAATACCGATGTCGGGAATCGCTCTCCGCGCGCTCCTCCGCTTGTTATAATGGTAACGGAGGATGTAAATTTGGGAACGATCGGCAAGAGAATCCGCGCATTGAGAAAGAGGAAAGGCTTGAGCCAAAAGACGCTCGCCGAGCGTATCGGCATACAGGAATCCACGTTGTCGCGTTATGAGAACGATAAACGGACCTATCAATGGGACGGGCTGATGCGTTTGGCGGACGCGCTGGATACGAGCGTTGATTACCTGCTCGG
>JAITKU010000186.1 GCA_031278255.1 Eubacteriales Family XIII. Incertae Sedis bacterium
ATACGGATTGAAGTGCCGCGCGATTTTTTCGCCCGCGGCGAAAACGCGCATGGCGGATACCATAAATATCTTCGCTTCGCTTCGTATTTATGGTATAATAACCGCTGAGAACGCGGTTATTATACGGATTGAAGTGCCGCGCGATTTTTTCGCCCGGAAGAAAGGAGAGGCTGCGGATGTCCAGAAAATGTGAGGTTTGCGGAAAGGGTCAGGTTTCCGGCAACAATGTTTCCCATTCCAACCGGCATACGAGACGGAAGTGGAATGTGAATATTCAGACCGTCAAGGTCAACGAGAACGGGACCGTTACGAGGAAGAAAGTTTGCACGCGGTGTTTGCGTTCGGGTAAGGTTACGCGCGCCGTCTGATGAAGTATCGACGGCGTGTGCCGGCAAGTCGCGCGATGACCTGCCGGTTTTTTGCGTTTCGGGAATCGCGGCGATTTCCGCCCGTACAGGCCCTTTGTATGAGGAATAACGATGTTCTGTGAGGTCAAGACGCGAAACGGCACGATCGGTTTGGACAAGGCCGTACTCGGATATATCATCAGGCGCGAGGCGGACGCGTTTCAGGGCAAGGTTCTGCTTTCAAACGCGAAAGGGAAGCCGATTGGCGATGCGGTCGGCTTTTTTGATTGCGTGCAGACGGAGGCGGACGCGTTTGAGTTGCGCGTGTTCGTCGTTTTGCAGTTTGGGGTCAGTATCAACGAGGTCACGCGGGAATTGATCCGCCGGATCAGGGCGCAGACGGAGACCATGATCGGCGTGCGCGCCTCACGCGTCGTTATCGCCGTCCGGGGTATGCTCTCGAAGAACATCTCGCGGCGCGATTTGGAGATCGTCGGTTGACGCCGGACCTCGGCGCGCCGGTTTCCTCCGTCAAGGGCGTCGGCGGCGCGCGCGCGGCCGCGCTCGCGCGGCTCGGCGTTCGCACGCTCGGCGATCTGCTCCGCTGCTATCCGAGGGATTACGAGGATCGCCGCGATAAGCGGCGGATCGGGGATTTGTCGCCGGGCGTGCGCGCCGTCGTGCGGGCGACCGTCGTTTCCGAAACGGGGGGCGGCCCGCGATTCTCGCGCCGCGGCCGGAAAGGCGGCCCGCCGTTGCGCCTGCTCGTGCGGGACGATACGGGCATACTGGAACTCGTATTCTTTCACGCGTTCTATCCCGCGACCGCCCTCAAACGGGGCGAGGAATACATATTCTACGGAGAGGCGACGCAGGGCGCGCGCTGTCTCCGAATGGTCCATCCCGATTTCAGCCGCGCGGACGAGGCGGACGGCTTGGACCTGTTGCCCGTGTATCCGCTGACCGCCGGCCTGCGTCAAAGCGATCTGCGCAAGTGGATTCGCGGTCTGCTCGCGTTGACGGACGCCATGGAGGAGAGTCTGCCCGCGGACACGATCGCCGAAAACAAGCTCTGCGGCATAGGCTACGCGCTGCGAAACATACATTGCCCCGCGGATGCCGTGCGCTTGCGCGAGGCGAAATACAGGCTGGTGTTCGAGGAACTTCTGGTCCTGCAGGCGGGATTGCTGTTGCTGAAAAACGCGAACGGCCGGGCGGGCCTCGGGATCGCGTTCAAGGGCGCCCGGGACGGCGCGGATACGGCGCGTTTCACGGAGGGTCTGCCTTTCAAGCTGACCGCCGCGCAGAGGCGGACGCTCGGCGAGATCGAGAGCGATATGGAATCCGATCGCGTTATGAACAGGCTGGTGCAGGGCGATGTGGGTTCGGGCAAGACCGTGATCGCCGCCGCCGCGATGTACAAGGCCGTGAAGAGCGGCCGGCAGGCCGTCATCATGGCGCCCACGGAGACACTGGCCAAGCAGCATCTGGAGGAGTTTGAAAAACTCTTTCTTCCCCACGGCGTTCGCGTGGGCTTTCTCTCGGGCGCGGTAAAGGGCGCCGACAGGCGTTTGCTGCTCGAAAAGACGGCAAGCAACGAGATCGATATACTGATCGGTACGCACGCGCTCATACAGCCGGATGTCGTATACGGCAATCTCGGCCTCGTCGTGACCGACGAACAACACCGCTTCGGCGTGCGCCAGCGCGTCGGCCTTTCCAAGAAGGGCCGGGATCCCGATATACTCGTCATGACCGCGACGCCGATCCCGCGGACGTTGGCTTTCATCCTCTACGGGGATATGGATATCTCCGTCATGGACGAACGTCCGCCGGGGCGCCGCCCCGTCGTCACGCGCGCGGCGGACGCGGGAGGGCGGAAAGCCGCCTACCGCCTTGTGCGAGAGGAGCTTGCGGTCGGGCATCAGGCCTATGTCGTCGCCCCGCTGATCGAGGATTCGGACGAGCGCGCGCTCCGCTCCGCGACGGGCCTTTACGCGGAACTGTCCGCGGATTTTCACGGATACGCCGTTGCGCTCATCCACGGCCGTATGCGGCAGGCCGAAAAGGACGCGGTGATGGGCGCTTTCTACGCCGGCGAAACGGCTCTCCTCGTTTCCACGGTGCTGATCGAGGTCGGCGTCAACGTTCCGAACGCGACGGTGATGTTGATCGAAAACGCCGAACGCTTCGGCCTGGCGCAGCTTCACCAGTTGCGGGGCCGTGTCGGACGCGGCCCGGCGCAGTCCTACTGCGTACTGATTACGGAAAACGCTTCCGCGGAGGCCGCGGAACGCGCGCGCGTCATGGTGTCCACGGACGACGGTTTTGCGATAGCCGAAAAGGACCTCGCGCTTCGCGGCCCGGGCGAGTTCTTCGGACTCAGGCAGCACGGGATACCGCAGTTGCGCATCGCGAATCTCGCGAAGCATGTAAAGGTGCTGAAAGCCGTCAAGGCGGAGGCGGAAAGACTGCTCGCGGACGATCCCCCGCTCACCGCAAAGAAAAACGCGGCCCTGCGGGCCGCGATAGACGCGCTGTTCACCTCCGCCGCGGATATCGGCATATGAGCGCGCGGCGGCGGGCCGGGGGTTTTTTTGCGCGGGAACCGGCGCGGGGCGCCGCGCGTCGAAACAAGGGTGGAAGGTACCGCGCGCGCGTCTTTTGCGGCGGCGCGATGCCCGCGCGGGGAAGCCGTTTCCGATAAGGGCCGTCGCCCGGCGTTTTCTCGAACATCGATTGTATCGCGCCTGTTTCGGCGGAAATACGGAATAGATATCAAGAACGCGTTTGGTGCGCGGCCTTGCGGGTCCCTGCAAAATCCCGCGCGCCGCGCGTTTGTTGCGGGAGGCCTTATGGCGAAATACATCATCAGGCAGAGCCTTTCCCTGACGGGGGAGGTCGCGATAAGCGGCTCGAAGAACGCGGTGCTGCCCATTATGGCGGCCGCGCTGCTGACGGATGCGCGCTGTGAGATCACGGACGTGCCCGCGCTTCGCGACGTGGATGTGATGTGCGGGCTTATGCGCGGCATAGGCGCCCGCGTGAACGAGCGTTACGGCGACAGGACCATAGAGATCACGACGGAAGCGATCGCCTCCGAAGAGGCGCCGAACGAACTCGTGAAGAAGATGCGCGCCTCGATACTCGTCATGGGACCGCTGCTCGCGCGGACGGGCCGCGCGCGGATCGCCCTGCCCGGCGGCTGCGCCATAGGCACGCGGCCGATAGACCTGCACCTGAAAGGTTTGAAAGCGCTGGGCGCGCGGATCGTTTCCAAGGACGGCTATGTGATCGCCGCCGCGGAAAGGCTGCGCGGGGCCAATGTGTATCTGGATTCCCCGAGCGTGGGCGCCACCGAGAATATCACGATGGCGGCCGCGCTCGCCGAGGGAACAACCGTGATAGAGAACGCCGCCGAGGAACCGGAGATCGTGGATATGGTGAACTTTCTGAACAAGATGGGCGCGCGTATCAAGGGCGCCGGGACGAACACGATCCGGATAGAGGGCGTGGCGCGGCTCGGCGGCGCGAAACACGGCGTGATACCGGACCGCATAGAGACGGGCACCTTTATGATAGCGGCCGCCGTCACGCGGGGCAAGGTGCTGATCCGAAACGCGGTTCCGGACCACGTGAAGCCGGTGACGGCCAAGCTTGGGGAATGCGGCGTCGATGTGCGCGCGCTGGACGATGGGCTTATCGTGGACGCGCGGCACGGCGTTCTGCGCGCCACGGATATCAAGACACTGCCCTATCCCGGCTTTCCGACGGATATACAATCCCAGTTCATGGCTTTTTTGACGACGGTGCGCGGGTCGAGCGTCGTGACGGAAAATGTATTTGAGAACAGATATATGCACGTCAACGAACTCAATCGCATGGGCGCCAACATCAAGATAGAGGGGCGCGTCGCCATCGTGGAGGGGGAACGTCTCCTGCGCGGCGCGGAGGTGTTCGCGACCGATCTCAGGGCCGGCGCGGCGCTCGTACTCGCGGGCCTGTCCGCGCGCGGCACGACGCGGATATCCGAGATTCATCACATCGAAAGGGGCTATTCGGCCTTTGTCGAGAAGTTGAAAGGCCTCGGAGCGGATATTGTTCGCGCGGAGGAATGATGTTTTGCCTTTCAAACGCCGCGGGCTTTGCGCCGAAAACCGAAATAGATAAATTTTTAACAATTCTAGCGGCAAGGGCTTGAAAAAATCACGGAATTGTAGTTTAATAGAAGAGACGCAGGAAGAATCCACCGTTTTTGCATACGGCGGACAAGTCCGGCTGTTTTTCGCGGGCGGCCGACAAGCTTTCGGTCTCGTTCGGACGCGTACAGGTTCAGTTACATCTTGACATTCGCGCGGGGCCATGCGCGAAAAAAGAAGTGGTATTGGTTAAGGAGGAGAATTTGCATGGACTTTCAACTTACGAAAGAACAGGAATTTGTGAGGAAGATGGTGAGAGGCTTTGCCGAAACCGAGGTGGATCCGATCGCCGCGGATATCGACAAGGAACACAGATTCCCGGAGGAAACGGTAAAGAAGATGGGGCGATACGGCCTCATGGGCGTGCCTTTTCCCAAGGAATACGAGGGCGCGGGCGGGGATCACATCTCCTACGCGATTACGGTGGAGGAGCTTTCGCGGAAGTGCGCGTCAACGGGCGTGATCTGTTCCGCGCACACCTCGCTCTGCGTCTGGCCGATCTTCGCGAGGGGCAGCGATGAACAGAAGAAGAAATACGTTCCGGACCTCACGAGCGGCCGGAAGCTGGGCGCCTTCGGCCTGACCGAGCCCAACGCGGGCACGGACGCGGGCGGCCAGCAGACGCGGGCGGAGGATCGGGGCGATCATTGGCTGCTGAACGGCGCCAAGGTTTTCATCACGAACGGCGGATACGCCGACACCTTTGTCGTCATGGCGATGACGGACAGACAAAAAGGGACGCGCGGTATCAGCGCCTTTATCGTCGAAAAGGGCTTCGAGGGCTTTTCGATCGGCAAGACGGAGGAGAAGATGGGCATCTGCGCATCCTCCACGACCGAACTCGTTTTCCAAAATTGCAAGGTTCCCAAGGAGAATCTGCTCGGAAACGTCGGCGACGGCTTCAAGGTCGCGATGTCCACGCTCGACGGCGGACGTATCGGCATCGCGTCGCAGGCCCTCGGTATCGCGCAGGGCGCCTTTGATGTCACGGTCGAATATATGAAAGCGAGGAAGCAATTCGGCAGGAAGCTTTCGCAGATGGAGTCGCTTCGCT
The DNA here is from genome assembly GCA_031278255.1 of Eubacteriales Family XIII. Incertae Sedis bacterium. Taxonomy (GTDB): domain Bacteria; phylum Bacillota; class Clostridia; order Peptostreptococcales; family Anaerovoracaceae; genus JAITLA01. The sequence goes on from JAITKU010000186.1 coordinate 5,601, forward strand.
TTGAGATCGCCGAGATGAAAACGCGTATAGAGGCCGCGCGGCTTATGATCTACAGGGCGGCCGATCTGAAAGACAGGCACCTGCCCTACGGTCCCGCCTCCGCCATGGCGAAGCTCTTCGCCTCCGAGACGGCCATGTATGTCACGACCAAGGCCGTGCAATTCCACGGCGGCTACGGCTACACAAAGGATTACCCGGTGGAACGGATGATGCGGGACGCCAAGATCACGGAGATATACGAGGGCACGTCCGAGGCGCAGAAACTCGTCATATCCGCGGATGTATTCAAAAAATAAGGGGGTTTTGAAACGATGGCATTCAGAATAATAGTTTGCGCCAAACAGGTGCCCGATACGAACGAAATAAAGATCGATCCCGTGACAAAGACGCTGGTGCGAGAGGGCGTTCCGAGTATCTTGAATCACGACGACGCAAATGCGCTCGAAGAAGCGCTTAAAATCAAGGACGAGTACCCCGATACGACGATAACGGTCGTGACGATGGGTCCGCCGCAGGCCAAGGATATGCTGATAGAATGTCTTGCGATGGGCGCCGACGAGGGCGTGTTGCTTTCGGATCGCGCGCTCGGCGGCTCCGACACCTGGGCCACGTCCAACGCGATCGCGGCCGCCATAGGCAAGATCGGCGCCTACGATCTGATCTTCGCGGGCAGGCAGGCCATAGACGGCGATACGGCGCAGGTCGGACCGCAGATTGCCGAGAAGCTGGGCTTGCCGCAGGTCACTTATGTGACGGAATTCACCCTGTCGGCGGACCGCAAGCATATCACGGTGAAGCGGGCGCTCGAGGACGGTTACGAATTGATCAAGATCGACACGCCCTGTATGCTCACGGCCATCAAGGAACTGAACACGCCGCGCTATATGTCCATAGGCGGTATCTTTGACGCGGTGCGGAAAGAGATTCCGACTTGGGGCGCGAAAGAACTCGGCGTGGACGTGAACAAAGAGGTCGGACTCGAGGCTTCTCCGACGAACGTTTTCCGTTCGTTCACGCCGGCGCCCAAGGGCAAGGGCATGATCATAGAGGCGGATACGGAGAAAGAGTTGGCGGACAAGCTGCTGATCAATCTGAAAGCAAAGCACGCGATATAGGAGGGGTGAGGAAATGGCAATTCAAGTAATAAGCGAAAAATGCAAGGGCTGCAAGCTTTGTATCAAGGCCTGCCCCTTTGACGCGATCTATATGGACGGCAAACTCGCCGTGATCAACGAGAAATGCACGGCCTGTAAGCAGTGCATCGCGGCCTGTAAGTTCGACGCGATCATCGACACGGGCGAGGAGGACGGCCCCGTGGATCTGTCCGCGTACAAGCATGTTTGGGTCTATGCCGAGCAGCGCGCCGGCAAGCTCATGAACGTCGCGCTCGAACTGATCGGGGAGGGCCGGCGGCTGGCCCGCGAGATCAGCGACGACACAAAGGTGTACGCCGTGCTGATCGGCGACGGGATAGAGGGGCTGGCGACGGAATGCTTCGAGTTCGGCGCGGACGGCGTATATCTGATAGAAAGCCCGCTGCTCGCGAACTTCACGACGGACGGCTATACGAAGGTGCTGTACGACGCTGTAAAGGCGCGTAGGCCTGAAATCGTGCTGTTCGGCGCGACGCATATCGGCAGGGATTTGGCGCCTCGGGTGGCGGCCAGATTGAACACCGGCCTTACGGCGGACTGCACGCGGCTCGATGTCAAGGTCAGCAGCTACATCGACTACGCGAACAAGAACACGACGCTGGACACCTCCACGCTGGACCCGAATTCCGACGACAAGGGCCTGAAGCAGACGCGGCCCGCTTTCGGCGGCAACCTCATGGCCACGATCGTCTGTCCGCGCACCAGACCGCAGATGTCAACGGTGCGCCCGGGCGTCATGACGCGGCGCGAACGGGTTCCGGGCGCGGTGGGCGAGGTCGTCCGCATAGCGCCGGCCTTGGCCGAGAGCGATATCAGGACCAAGATCGTCGAGATCGTGAAGTCCGCGAAAGAGATCGTATCGCTGACCGACGCCGATATCATCTGCTCCGGCGGCCGCGGGCTGGGCGATCCCTCCGGCTTCAACCTGATCCGGAAATTCGCCGAAAAGGTCGGCGGCGTCGTGGGTTCCTCCCGTGCCGCCGTGGACGCGGGCTGGATAGACCACTCGCATCAGGTGGGACAGACGGGCACCACCGTCAAGCCCAAGATCTATTTCGCCTGCGGCATCTC